>CALMOP010000285.1 GCA_937871775.1 uncultured Gemmatimonadota bacterium
CTGTATGTGGTGTGGGAGCGGGCCGGCTGGGGCAGTGAGGGCATCCGCAACATCATCGGCAACCTGGCGTTCGTTCCCCTCAACGGCCTGGTCGCCACGCTGTTCCTGCTGGCGGCGCGAAACCCCGATCTCGATCGTGGAGTCCGGCGGGCGCTGACCCTGTTCGGGGGCGGCTGCATCCTGGTCCTGATCGGCAACGCGATCTCCACCTGGTACCTGCTGGCGCTGGACCGCAATCCGTCGGTGACCTGGGCCGATCCCTTCTTCCTGGCCGACAGCGTTCTGACCTTCGCCGCGCTGCTGTCCTTCCCCACCGCCCAGCGCAGCCGGATGGAGCGCCTCAAGTTCGGTCTGGACGCGGCCATCGTGCTGATCGGCGGGACCGTGGCGATCTGGTATTTCACGGTACTCCCCTCCGAGGGTGCCCGGCCGGAGGGGTTGCAGAGCTACGTGCTGGTGTTCGCCTACCCGCTGGCCAGCCTGATGGTGTTCTTCGGCGCCACCACGGTGCTGCTCCGCGGCACCTTGGTCGGCAATCGCCGGGCGCTGGGCTGGCTGGTGGCGGCGGTTCTGGTCAGCATCGTGGCGGACCAGACTTACGACCTGCTGACCATCGAGCTCGGCACGCGGGCAGCGGCGTGGACCGACGCGGTGTACTGCATCGCCTACCTCGGGCTGGTGCGGAGCGGCGAGCACTGGCTGTTCCTTCCGGTCAGTGCTTCGCCGGCGGCGGCCCGGACCGATTTCTGGATCCGGACCCAGCCCCTGACCCCGCTGCCGATCGCGGCGGTCGCCGCCACCTACTGTCTGCTCCTGGCCGCGACGGTCACACCCTGGCGCGACCCGGTCAGCCAGATCGCGATCGGCGCGGTGCTGATGACGCTGCTGGTGGTGATCCGGCAGGTGATCGCGGTGCAGCAGAATGTGCGGCTGCTGACCGAGGCCGCCGCCGAATCCCGGTTCCGGTCGCTGGTCCAGAACAGTTCGGACCTGATCATCGTGGTGCACGCCAGCGGCGCCGTCCGCTTTGCCAGTCCGTCGGTGGCCCGGGTGCTGGGACGCCAGCCCGGCGAGCTGATGGGCCGGCAACTCCGGGAGCTGGTGGATCCGGAGGACCGCGACGCCGCGGCCCAGTTCCTGGTCACCGCCGCCCAGCTCACCGGGGTCAGCGCCCCCACTGAACTCCGGTTCCGGCTGCCGGACGGCCGGATCGCCCAGACCGAGCTGCTGGCGACCAATCTGCTGGAGGACCCGACGGTCCGCGGGGTGGTCCTCAACGGCCGGGACGTGAGCGAACGGCGGCAGCTGGAGCAGCAGCTCAAGCACCAGGCCTTCCATGATCCGCTGACCGGGCTGGCCAACCGGGCCCTGTTCCTCGACCGGGTGGGCCACGCGCTGGCCCTCGGCAAGCGGCAGCACCAGCCGGTGAGCGTGCTGTACCTCGACCTCGATGAGTTCAAGAAGGTCAACGACAGCATGGGTCACGCCGAAGGCGACCGGTTGCTGGTGGCGACCGCGGAACGGCTGCATGCCGGCTCCCGGATCGGCGATACCATCGCGCGGCTGGGGGGCGACGAATTCGCCATGCTGATCGAGGGCGCGCTGGGCGACGAGGCGCTGCGGGCCGCGGTCGAGCGGATCCAGGCCGCGCTGAGCCGGCCCTTCCTGCTGGGTGGGACCGAAGTCCCCATGAGCGTGAGCATCGGGGTGGCGACATCGGCCCCCTCCGACAGCGGCGAGGACCTGGTGCGCAACGCCGACATGGCCATGTACAGCGCCAAGCGCCGCGGCAAGGGCCGGACCGAGATGTTCCGGGCCCAGATGTACGCTGAGGTGAAGCGCCGGATCGACCTGGAGGCCGCGCTGCGCCACGCTCTGAGCCACGACGAACTCGAGCTGGTGTACCAGCCCATCTATTCGCTGCGCAGCGGCGGACTGGAGGGGCTCGAGGCACTGGTCCGCTGGGACCACCGCCGCTTCGGGGCCATGCTGCCGCAGCACTTCATCCCGCTCGCCGAGGAGACCGGCCTGATCGTCCAGCTGGGCAACTGGGTCCTGCGGCGGGCCTGTCGCCAGCTCACCGAGTGGCGGGAACTCCGGCCGGGGCTGCCGTTGCGGATCGCGGTGAACATCTCGGGCCGCCAGCTGCACGAAGAAGATATCGTCACCCAGACCCGTGACATCATCGCCGAGTCGGGCGTCGACCCCACTCAGGTCACCCTGGAAATCACCGAGAGCGTCCTCATGCAGCGCCAGGGGTCGGTGCTGGAGCGGCTCCGCGCCCTGAAGGACCTGGGCATCCAGCTGGCGATAGACGATTTCGGGACCGGCTACTCCTCGCTCAGCTACCTGCAGCGCTTCCCCATCGACCAGATCAAGATTGCCAGCCCGTTCGTGGAAGAGCTGGGCGGCGGCAGCGAGTGCGCCGCCCTGGCCCGGGCCATCATCGGTCTGGCCGAGACCCTGAAACTGAGCACCGTCGCCGAGGGCGTGGAGCGCCCCGATCAGTGCGCCGCGCTCATCAGCCTCGGCTGCGACCTCGGACAGGGGTACTTCTTCTCGCCCCCGCTGCCGACCGACGAAGTGGTCCGCCGCCTGGATCAGCCCCAGTTGTTCTGCCCCCTGCCGCGGCTCCCCGCGACCCTCTCCGCCGCGGTGTGAATCCGGGGGCTGCTGGCCCCCGACCCCAGCCCGCCCCATACTGGGGGCCATGAGTGCCGCGGACCGCTCCCTGACCGCCCGTCGCCTGGCCCGCTGGGCCGGCCCCGCGCTGGGCTTGATGGTGTACTGGCTGGCGCCGGCGGAGCTGACCCCATCGGCGCGGCGCACCCTGGGCGTCGCGGTATGGATGGTGACCTGGTGGATCACCGAGTGCGTCCCCATCCTGACCACCAGCCTGCTGCCGCTGGTGCTGTTTCCCCTGCTGGGGATCTCGTCCACCCGGGAAAGCGCGGCCCCCTACGCCAACGAACTGGTGTTCCTGTTCCTCGCCGGCTTCCTGCTGGCGGCCGCGCTGGAGCGCTGGAACTGTCACGCCCGGATAGCCTACCGCATGGTGCTGCTGGTGGGATTCACCGGCCGCCGGGTGGTGCTGGGCGTGATGCTGGCGACCGGGTTCGTCTCGATGTGGATCTCCAACACCGCCACCGCCGCCATGATGCTGCCCATCGCGATGGCCATCGGCGGCCTGTTCGACCGCGATCAGGCGGGCGATGACGCCCGCACGGCGCTGATGCTGGGTGTGGCCTATGCCGCCTCGATCGGCGGCATGGCCACCCTCATCGGCACCCCGCCGAACCTGGTCGTGGCCGGCGCCATCCGGGAACTGACCGGCACCGGCATCAGCTTCGCCCAGTTCATGGCCCTGGGACTGCCGATCACCCTGGTGCTGCTGCCCGCCTGCTGGGTGATCCTGACCTGGGTCGTGTTTCCGGTCCACGCCCAGATCGGCGGCGGAGGGGAGCAGTTGCTGCGCGATCGGCTGCGGCAGCTGGGCCCGGTGCGGGGTGGGGAGGCCCGGGTGCTGCTGATCTTCCTGGCGGTCGTCCTCGCCTGGTTCTCCCGGGAACACAAGGACCTGGGCAGCGTGAGCCTGCCGGGCCTGGTGGATCTGTTTCCCAGGCTGTCGGATACCGCGATCGGGGTGGGGGCCGCGGTCCTCCTCTTCCTGGTGCCCGGTACCACCGGTGACGGAGGGCGGCGCCCGCTGCTCACCTGGGAGGAGGCCCGCCAGATTCCCTGGGACGTGCTGTTCTTCTTCGGCGGCGGGCTGGCCCTGGCCCAGATGATGGAGACCACCGGCCTGACCACCTGGCTGGGCGGCGGGCTCACCCACCTGGGCGGGCTGCCTCCGCTGGTGATCTACCTGGGACTCGCGGCCACGGTGCTGGTCCTGTCGGAACTGGCCTCGAACCTCGCCGTCGCCACCATGACGATGCCGATCGCGGTGGCGCTGGGACATTCCGTCGGCCAGCCACCGGTGCTGCTGATGCTGGTGGCGGGGTTCGCGGCGTCCACCGGGTTCGCGCTCCCCATCGCGACCCCACCCAACACCATCGTGTTCGGCTCGGGCATGGTCACGGTCCGCCAGATGCTCCGGGCCGGGCTGTGGCTGGACCTGGTGTCGGTGCTGGTGGTGGCGGGCATGGTGTGGCTGCTGGCGCCGGTGGTGCTCGGGAGGTAGAACTGCGGGGAAGACAACGGGAAAACATCGGGAAGACACCGGGAAGACACCGGTGAAACAACGGGAAGACCACGGATACCCTCCGACTGCCCCGCAATGTTCCCGCAGTCTCGCCGCAGTCTTCCCCGCAGTTTTCCCGCAGTTTCACCGTTGTCTTCCCGTGGTATTCCCCGTTGCCCTACCCCAGCTCCCCCCGCCGCGCCAGCTCCCCCATCCGCTCCGCGGCCCGGAACGCCAGCGCCTGAATGGTCATGGTGGGCTGGCCCCGGCCCGAGGTGACGAAGCTGCTGCCATCCACAATGAACAGGTTCGGCACGTCATGGGCCCGGTGGAAGCGGTCGACCACCGAGGTGCGGGGATCGTTCCCCATGCGGCAGGTGCCCAGCAGGTGCACCTGCGGCCACCATCCTCCCGCCCCCGCGGGATACGACCACCGTTCCACCGCGCCCGCCGCTGCCAGCAGGTCCATGGCGCGGGCGACGAAATACTCCGACAGCCGCAGGTCGTTGGGGTGCTCCTGCCAGGTGACCGAGATGGCCGGCAGCCCCCAGTCATCCTTCAGGTGAGGATCGAGCGAAACCCGGTTGGTCGGCACCGGCAGCGACGTGGTGTGGGCCAGGGCGTAGGCGGTTCGGGTAAAGGATTCGCGCAGCCGGCGCTTGAAGTCCGGCCCCCAGCGGGGCGCCTTCGGATCCAGCCCCCACAGCGCGAACCCGATCGGCTGGGTGTCCCACCGGAAATCGAAGCCGCCTCCGCCAACAAACCCCAGCCCGGGATCGAGCTGGTAGAGATCGTGGATCACCCGGGTGTCCACGGTGCCCCGATAGCCGTTGATCCGACCTTCGAACCGGCCCCCGGTCAGTCCCCCTCCATTGAACATGAGGTGACGCCCCACCATACCGCTGGAGTTGGCGAGGCCGTCCGGAAAGCGGTTCGACCGGGACAGGAGCAGCAGCCGCGGCGTCTCCGCGCCGTTGGCGCACAGGACCACCGCCCGGGCCCGCTGATATACCTCACGCCGCTTTGCGTCGAAGTACTTCACCCCGGTGACCCGTCCCCGCTGGTCCACCTCGACCTTGCGCACATAGGAGTCGGGCCGGATTTCGCAGCGCCCGGTGGCCTCGGCTTCGGGGATCATGGTGACCAGGGTACTCGACTTGGCGCCCATCTCGCAGCCGAAGGTTTCACAGAAGCCGCACTGGATGCAGGCCATGCGGTCCCGGTAAGGCTCCGACAGGATCGCCATCGGGGCTGGAAAGGCGGTCCACCCCATCGCCCGGGCGGCACGCTCCGCCAGCACCCCGATCGACTTGATCGGCAACGGCGGCACCGGATAGGGCCGGCTCCGGGGCGGGTCGAAGGGACTGGCACCCGCCAGCCCGGAGACCCCGATCTCCCACTCCACCCGGGTGTAGTAGGGCTCCAGCTCGGCGTAGCTGATGGGCCAGTCGTCGAAGCCGGTCCCCGCGACCGGACCCACCAGGCTCCGCTCGATGAAGTCCACCTCGTGGAAGCGCCAGTAGTTGCCGGTGAAATGCACGGTGCCGCCGCCCACCGCCCGGCCATACCCCACCGCCGGCGTCACCACGCGCGGATCCCGGTCGGTGGCCCGCAGGCTGTTGGGCTGGCGGCGATGGTCGTTGGTCAGCTCGGCAAGCCGCAGCACCGCCAGCTCGTCGTGCCGGAAGTCCGGAGCCCGGAGATAGGGCCCCTGCTCCAGCACCACCACCCGGAATCCCGCGGTGGCCAGCTCGCGGGCCACCACCCCGCCGGCGGCACCGGCGCCGACGATCACGAAGTCGACGGGATCGCTGGGCCGGTACGGTACCCCGGACTCACTCACGGTCGTAGTCTCCAAATGGCGGACCCCACGCGAACCGATCCTCGAACCCGATCAGGGTCCAGCCCGATTTCCCGTGGTTGCCACCGTACTCCGGGTTGGCGAACATGCCGGTGAGGGTCGCGGTGCGCAGCGATTCGAAGAACGGAGCCCCGGCCGTCTCCAGCGATTGCAGCAGCTCCACCTGGGCGCCCGGCGACAGCGCCGTGAAGCTGCCCTGACCGAAGCGCTGCCCCGCCAACCGGTCCAGATCGGTCAGGCCCTGGCGGAACAGCGGCAGATCGCTGGCGGCGAATCCCGCGAGGGCGTGGTCCAGGAACCGGACCACCTGCGCGGTCCGGGCCCCCGGGGTGTCATCGGTGGGAAGAATCAGCTCGGTCAGCAGGTCGAGTGCCGCCACCTCAGGGCTGCTGAGCACCCGATAGGGGTCGTTGACGGCCCCGCAGGATGCCGCTCGCGCCGTGGCCCGCAGCAGCTCGGGCGCGGCGGAGAGCCATACCGCGCCGGCCCCGGCGGCGATGCCCTGGAGAAACTGCCGCCGACCGGGGCCGGGGGTGGATGGTGTCATATCCTTGACAACCTCCACCCGACGCCGGACAGCGTCAAGCGCGACCCGGCGCCCGCCCTCCCGCTGCTGCCGATCCCGCTGCATCTTGTTGAGGGCCATTGCCCATCCCGAGTTCCGGCGCTCGCCCCTTCGTCACACCGGACTCCTCCTCGTTCCCCGTTCCGAGATGATTCGCATACTCCCCCGCGCACGGTTGTTGGTCGCCATCCTGGCCCTTCCTGCCGGGATCACGGCACAGACCATCGCCTACGACGTCTCCTTTCCCACCGCGGCCCATCACGAGGCCGAAATCACCCTTCGGGTCAGCGGCCTGCCGCGGGGCCAGCCGGCAGCCTTCCGGATGAGCCGGTCTTCGCCGGGGCGCTATGCGCTGCACGAATTCGCCAAGAATGTGTATGACGTCACCGCCGAGGATGGGGCGGGGCACCCGCTGACCCTGACCCGCCCCGATCCGTATCACTGGGTGGCGAGCGGCCACGACGGCACCGTGCGGCTCCACTACACCCTGTTCGGCGACCGGGGCGACGGCACCTACGCCCAGATCGACCCGACCCACGCCCACCTCAACATGCCCGCAACCTTCATGTGGGCGGTGGGCCTGGAGCGGCGCCCCATCGCGATCCGGTTCCGGGTGCCCGACGGCTCGGGGTGGAAGGCAGCCACCCAGCTGTTCCCGGCCCCGGGCACCCTGAGCTTCACCGCCCCCGACTTGCAGTACTTCATGGACAGCCCGACCGAGCTGTCGCAGTTCATGCTGCGGGAGTGGACGGTGTACTCGGGTCGCGATGCCTGGCCGTTCCGTCTGGCGCTGCACCATCTTGGCACCGAGCAGGAGGCCGACAGCTTCACCGTGCTGGCCCGCCAGGTGGTCGACCAGGAGGTCCAGGTATTTGGGGAGACCCCGCGCTACGACGTCGGCGGCTACACCTTCATCGCCGACTACCTGCCCTGGGTCTCGGGCGACGGCATGGAGCACCGCAACTCCACCATCCTCACCTCCTCCAGCTCGCTCGCCACCGACATGATGGGGCTCCTGGGCACCGTGTCCCACGAGTTCTTCCATTGCTGGAACGTGGAGCGGCTGCGGCCGGCGGGGCTGGAGCCGTTCGACTTCACCCGGGCCAACATGTCGGACGCCCTGTGGTTCGCCGAGGGCTTCACCAGCTATTACGGGCCGCTGGCCATCGCCCGGACCGGCATCAAGCCGCTGCGGGACTATGCCCATGGGCTGACCGGCGGCGTGAACGCGGTGCTGACGGCCCCGGGACGTCATTTCTTCAGTGCGGCAGAGATGAGCATGCAGGCGCCGTTCGTGGATGCGGCCACCGCGGTCGATCCGGTCAACCGCCCCA
This sequence comes from uncultured Gemmatimonadota bacterium, assembly GCA_937871775.1. Classification (GTDB taxonomy): domain Bacteria; phylum Gemmatimonadota; class Gemmatimonadetes; order Gemmatimonadales; family GWC2-71-9; genus JADJOM01. The sequence continues at coordinate 7,944 of CALMOP010000285.1, forward strand.
ACACCTTCATTTCCTATTACACCTGGGGCGCCGCGCTGGGTCTGGGACTGGACCTGACCCTGCGGCAGCGGTTCGGCCACGACCTGGACGAGTACCTGCGGCTGATGTGGCAGCGGAACGGCAAGACCGAAATCCCCTATACCCTGCAGGACCTGGAGCGGGCCCTGGGGGACCTCACCGGCGACGGGGCCTTCGCGGCGGACTTCTTCCGGCGCTACGTGCGAGGCCACGAGATCCTCGATTACCGCAGCCTGCTGGCGCAGGCAGGCCTGCTGGTCCGGCCGCAGCACCCCGGCGGCGCCTCACTGGGGTCGGCCGACCTCGACTACGAAAACGGCGGCGCTCGGCTCAAGAGCCTGGTGACGCTCGGCTCACCGCTGTACCGCGTGGGCCTGGACAGCGGAGACCTGATCGTGAGCCTCGACGGCCGGCTTCCCAGCAGCGAACTCGAATGGAGGGCGGTCGAGGCGGCCCACCATCCGGGGGACCGGGTCGGCATCACCTGGGACGCACGCGACGGCCGGCACACTGGGTGGGTGGTGCTGGAACGGGACCCGAGGGTCGAAGTGGTCACCTTCGAGGAGGCCGGCGAGACGGTGACGCCGGCGATGCGACAGTTCCGGGACCGCTGGCTGCGCCGACAGTAGCGGGGACATCCCCCCCCCCAGCGGCACCGTTAGCCACCCCCCTCGACTTCCCGACAGTAAGCTGTAATCCTCAACCGGGTGGAGCCAGCATGTCAGCTCCGGTACGGTTCTCAGCCCTCCCAGGAAGGCCCATGCTGTCCCTCATGACTCTCACCCTCGCCGCGAGCCTCTGCAGCGGCAGCTGCCGGGACGAGGAGCTGCTGGCGCCCCGGGCGGTGCATCCGTTCCAGGCCCTGCTGGTGACCTCGGACAGCCTGTGTGCCCGGGTCACGGTCACCGTGTCGGGCACCAGCACCGTGAGCTCCACCTGGCCCAGCACGTCGAGCTGCACCACCAATCTGGTGTTGATCAAGGGCAGCAATCCCAAATGGTCTGGCTCCACCCGGAAACTCAGCCTGTTCGTCAAGCTGACCAACAACAGCGGCGGGAGTC
>CALMOP010000286.1 GCA_937871775.1 uncultured Gemmatimonadota bacterium
AGAGCCAGAGATGGCTCAGCGAGCCTCCGCCCAGGAAGGCGTGGACCAGGGTGGGGCCCACCCCAACCGCGGGATTGAACGCCCCGCCACTCACCCCCCCGCCGGCGAAAGCCGCGGCCGCGATGGTGAACCCGATGGCCAGCCCGTAGAACGAGTTCCCCTTGGTCCGTTCGCTGCAGGCAGAGTTGAGCACCACCAGGCACAGGGCGAAGGTGTACAGGACTTCCACCAGCAGCGCCGCCAGCGTCGAAGCGGTCGGTCCGGGTGCCGGCGCGAAAGTCTGCCCCATGATGAGATAGACCACAAACGCCGCGAGCGTGGCCCCAACCAGCTGGGAGACCATGTAGGGGAGCAGTTCGGAACCAGCCAGTTTTCCACGGAGGGTCACGGCCAGCGACACGGCTGGATTGTAGTGACCGCCCGAAATGTGGCCTCCCATGTACACCATGATCATCAGCGAGGTCCCGATCGCGAACGGGGCCATGGCCGACTGCCCCAGTACGGTGAGTCCGATGGTGAGCACGAGGAAGAAGGTTCCGATGATCTCCGTGAGGTATCGGGCCATGACCGCTCCTGGCGGGGTGGGGGGACAGTGACCAGCGGGGCCGGCGCTGAATAGGGCGCATTCGGATTCGGCGCGCAAGCACCCCCGAACCGCTGGTGTGCATCCGCGGGGCAGGCTACCTTGGCGCCTCCCGATACTCGTTCCGGAGTTGCCATGGCGCAAGCAGGGTTTTCCTGGGGTGGGTTTGTGGTCCGTCTGCTGGCGGCGCTGCTGCTGGTCTTCGCCACCTACAATCCCGAAGGGATTTCGTTCTTCCACTGGATCTTCCCGCCGACGCCGGGTGAGACCGGAGTGGCCTCCCACCTGCACGGTTTCACCCCGCTGAAGGCCATGGCCGGTCTGGGCCTCGTTGCCGGCTGGGTCGTGTTCCTCCAGGCGACCCGCCGGTCCCTGGGCCTGGGCGGGAGCCTGCTGGTGCTGGGCATCTTCGGGTGCACCATCTGGGCGATGATCTACTACGGGCTGCTCACCCCCGGCAGCAGCAAGGCCATCGCGAATCTGGTATTGACTGCCCTCGGCCTGGTGCTGGGGGTGGGGATGTCGTGGTCCCTGCTCACCAGCCGGATGTCCGGACAGGTGGACACGGACGAGGTGGGTTAGCGGCTTCCCTTCTGGTAGGTGCCCATCAACTCCGCGGTGGCGAGGATGTGCCCGGCCATGGCCTGGTCCACCGTGGCACGGGTCAGCCGGTCCTCCTCGGGCAGTTTGCGATCCAAACTGTAAAGTCGGAAGAAGTAGCGGTGCCGGCCTATGGGCGGGCAGGGGCCGCCCCAGCCGGTGCGCCGGAAGTCAGTGAGCCCCTCCCGGGCACCGATCGGCAGGTCGGAGCGCTGCACCGCTTCGGGCAATCCACCGGGGACCGGGGGGAGATTGTAGAGGACCCAGTGAACCCAGACCAGCTTGGGCGCGGTGGGGTCGGGGGCATCGGGATCGTCCACGACCAGGGCCAGGCTCAGAGTGCCGGGAGGAATCCCATCCCAGATCAGCGGGGGCGAGCGGTCCGGGCCTTCGCAGGTGTGGCGGCGGGGAATCGCCCCACCAGGAGGGAATGCGGGGGAACTCAGCCGCAGCGCCACGGCGACCTCAGGGGGTGTGGTCGTGCCCGCCACCTGCCTCGTGGCCGGGTGCCCGGTGATCCATCCGCTGAAACGCCAGGAATTCGTGAATGGCGGTCTGGGCTTCGGGGTCGTCGCTGGAGATCGCCAACTCGCCGCCTCCGGGCCGCTGGCTGAACTGATAGCGGATCCGGTCCTGGAGCCGGGTCATGGTCACGGTACCGGGGACCGTCATGTCGTGCACCCGGGACGGGTCGGCAAAGTCTCCGGCCGAGAACCGGTCCTGGATCCCGGACAGATGCTGCCGGATGATCCGGGTTCCGGCGGTATCCGCCGGGTCGTCCACGGTGTAGACGATGCGACCCCCGTCCGGCAGGCCCTCGAAGACATGGTGCGACTGGGCCTGGTCGACTCCCATGACCATCGCGCCGCGGGCCTGCACCTGCGCGAAGCCGGAATCGGTGGACGTCTGAGCGCTCAAGTCCCTGACCCAGAGCGTCAGCAGTGCCACCACCACCCGGGCCGGTTGCCGTGTATGCCCCATGTCAGCTCGCCCGGGCCCGGCCAATCCGCTCCGCCACCTGCTGCATCATGATCTGCATCTCGGAGTGCTCCGGCAACAGCTTTCCGCCCCCTTCCGCTTCCAGGTCGGCGATGATGTGCTTGAGGATGTCGATCGCCCGGCGGAGCCGGAATCGGGAAATGAACCCGGGGTAGTTGCCGGTCCGGGATGCCGTGAGAATTGCCCAGACGCTGGTTCGCAGGTTGTCCACCGCGCCCTTGAGATCCTCCAGCCCCTGGGCGCTGCCGCCGCTTCGGACCAGCTGGGCATCGATCGAGGTCAGCTGTTGCCGGACCAGTTCGATCTGGTCGGTGAGGGCGTTGCTGGGCATGGCAGTCCTGGGCTGGTTATCCCCGGAGTTTATCGCGGGTCCCGCCCCAAGTGTAGGTCGGGCATCACAATTGGGGCCCCGGGGGCTCCAGGGCAGGGCAGGGCCCCGGAACCCCGGGGCGCTGCTCCGGTGCCGCTGACGCGTCCGGCCGCGCTGAGCGTCTGCCTCAATTGCCGGGACAGGCCACCCGGGTATAGGGGAAGGAGATCGAACGACGCCGGGACTGGACCGGGCCACTGATCTCGGCGATCAGGGAATCGGCCCCGGCGCGGCGGTAGCGGATGAGCTGGGGGAAATCGTGGGTCAGATTCTCGAAGGTCAGGGCGCTGTCGCTGGCCTCGACGCCCAGAAACGCGGCGGGAGGCTGGCCCGAGGGGGAGGCCTCGTAGACCAGTCCATTGGTGCCGGAGCGAATCACCGTCAACTCCCAGGAGGTCAGGCTGTCATGGGCGATGGTCCGGCTGACGCCAAGCAAGGCTCCTCCGGCCGCAGGCAGCCAGACCTCCTCGATGACGCGGTCAGGCTCGGCCAGACGCCAGCACCCGGTCAGCCAATTGGGCAGACCGGGCTGCTGGCTGGCGATCCTCGCCGGGAGCGCAGCGGCCAGCGCCAGCAGGCCGATGCGGCGGAGGCGCTCAGCGGTTGTGGTAGACGTAGCTGTTAAGCTGGGCGATGGTGTCGGCCTGCTCCGCCACCTGAAAGGCCATGAGGTCCCCGGTGGTGACTACCCCGATCAGGCGGGCGCCTTCCAGTACCGGGAGGTGCCGGATGCGGCGACCGGTCATCAGCGCCGCGCAGGCATCGGTGGTAGCGTCGGGGGTAGTGGTGGCCAGCGCGCTGGTCATGACGTCCCGGACCCGGGTGGTTTCCGCGGACCTTTGCTCGGCCACCACCCGGCGCAGGACATCGCGCTCGGTGAAAATGCCGGCCAGGCGGTCACCGTCCAGGACCAGCACCGCGCCGATTCCGCGGGTGTTCATGAGCCGCGCGGCTTCCACGACGGTGGTGTCGGGGGTAACACTCACCACTACCGATCCCTTGCGGCCCAGAATGTCACGGACGGTCGCCATGGCGCCTCCGGTCATGCAGGTGTACCAGCGATTGTACCGGTCCGGCTGCGATCACGCCAGCCGAAGCCGGCTACAGGGGGCAGAGCATCAACCAGTCGGTCTGGGGGTCATTCCCGACAATAAAAGTCGTGCTTCCAGAGGTGCGGAAACCGCACTTTTCGTAGAACCGCGCCGCCCGGTGGTTCTGCTGCCAGACCGTCAGCCAGAGGTAGCGGGCGCCACGGCGGCGGGCATCCTCCTTGACCGCGTCCATGAGCCGGGGCGCGATACCCTGGCCCAGCCAGCCCTGCTCCAGGTAGAATCGACTCAGCATGCGGGCGCCATCGCCCAGGGGCGGATCCGGCTGCCGTGGGAACAGCTGGGCGTATCCCACCGTCACCCCGTCCACTTCGGCAAACAGGCTGGTGCATTCCGGATCCTGCAGGGCCTCCCGCATCCGATCCGGGGTGTAGGTGGTGGCAAGATGCAGCTGCAGGTCCTCCGGGTTGTTGTCCGGCCCGAATGCGTCCCGGAAGGTTCGCGCCGCCAGAGCGGCCAGCTCGGTGGCTTCCTCGACCCGGACCGGGCGGATCCGGAGCCCGGGGGGGGTCACCCTGGATCTCCCGGTTCCACCACCTCGGTGCCCCACCCGTCGTAGGCCCCCAGGCGGACCCGGGCCAACTCACCGAATCGCTGCCGTAACCGCCGCAGTTCGGCCAGGTCCGGGCGCATCGGCCGAGTGGCCCGACACAACCATTCTCCAGCAGCCTCAGCAGCGGAGATGTCGATGCGGAAGCCCTCCGGAACGAGTTCGGCCGCCACCTCCTCGGCCGCGCCCCGGGTTGGAAGCAACAGGAAGAACTCGATCTGATGAATCCGGGCCAGGTCGGATCCGGCGCCAGCCAGCTCCGCCAGGGTGGTCTGGTCAGGATCTCCGGGTTCCAGGAGCGGCGACCGGGTCCTGCCGTGGAGCAGCAGCGCCAGACCGAGCAGGCCCAGGACCAGCAGCAGGGCGAGCGGCACCTTAACCTCCGGCCCGCGGGCGCGGGCGGGGGCGGGGGCGCCACTGGAAGCGGGTCAGGGGGATGCTCCCGGCCTCTGACACGATGACCCCTTCCTCGGTGAGCCGGAGGCGCTGGACGATGCCTCCGGCTCCCGGGGGGAGGCTGATGCGCCCACTGCTGTTGATCACACGATGCCAGGGGACGACCGTGCCCTCGGGCAGTGCATGCAGGGCGTAGCCGACCTGCCGGGCCGCCCGGCTCAGCCCGGCCAGCCGGGCGATCTGGCCATAGGTCGCCACCCGGCCCCGGGGAATCCGCTGCACCGTCCGGTAGATCCGCCGATAGCTGTCAGTC
>CALMOP010000287.1 GCA_937871775.1 uncultured Gemmatimonadota bacterium
CATTGAGCTTCACAGCTGCCCCGGAGCACCGGCTGCCGTCCTCGACCCTGCGCGACCAGCTCCAAGCGACTCTCAGCGGCAGCTACATCCGCGCACGCGAACTCGGCGGCGTTGGGATGTCGCGCGTGTTCGTCGGTAAGCCGAGATGAGTGCAATCGACCAACTCAACGCTGCTCTGGCCGGCCGCTATCGGATCGAACGCGAGCTCGGTCAGGGCGGCATGGCCACGGTCTACCTCGCGCACGACCTCAAGCACGACCGTCAAGTCGCGCTCAAGGTGCTGCGGCCCGAGCTCGCGGCCGTGCTCGGCGCCGAGCGCTTCGTGGTGGAAATCAAGACCACCGCGGCGTTGCAGCACCCGCACATCCTGCCGCTGTTCGATTCGGGCACCGCCGACGGTTTCCTCTACTACGTGATGCCGTACATCGAGGGAGAGACGCTCCGGGCGAAGCTCAGCCGCGAGACCCAGCTCAGTGTGGACGAGGCGGTGCGGATCGCGAGAGAAGTCCTGGATGCGCTCGAGTACGCGCACCAGCACGGCATCGTCCATCGCGACGTGAAGCCCGAGAACATCCTGCTGCACGGCGGGCACGCGATGGTGGCCGACTTCGGGATCGCACTCGCCGTGAGCGCCGCCGCAGGCGGCCGCATGACGGAGACCGGGCTCTCGCTCGGCACCCCGCACTACATGTCCCCCGAGCAGGCGACCGCCGAGAAAGACATCTCGGCGCGCTCGGATGTCTACTCCCTGGGCTCGGTGCTGTACGAGATGCTCGCGGGCCAGCCGCCGCACCTGGGCGGCTCGGCGCAGCAGATCATCATGAAGATCATCGCCGAGGACGCCCAGCCGGTCACCAGGCTGCGGAAGGCGGTGCCGCCCAACGTGGCGGCCGCGGTCGCCAAGTCCATCGAGAAGCTGCCCGCCGACCGGTTCGAGAGCGCCAAGGCCTTCGCCGAGGCGCTCGTGAATCCGGCGTTCGCAACCACAGTGGCCGGCCGCACCGCCAGCCCTACCGCCCTACCGCCCTACCGCCTTACCGCCCTCCTCGCTGGCATCGCGATCCTCGCCCCCGCCCTCGCCGCCTGGGGCTGGCTCCGCCCGGTGGGCCGCGCCTCCAGGGAGATCACCCGGCTGGCGATCGCCCTGCCCAGGGGAGAGGAGTACCGGGATGTCATAAGCAATACGCTCGCCGTGGCTCCGGACGGCCGATCATTCGTGTACTCGGTGGGAGAGAGCGGCACCAACTTCCGGTTGTGGCTCCGGCGGCTGGACCAGCTGCATGGCTCGCCGATTCCCGGAACCGAGCGAGCCATCGAGCCCTTCTTCTCCCCGGACGGGATGTCGCTGGGCTTCACCGCGGGGACCACCCGGGGCGAGCTGACCGCGGTGTCCCTCGCGGGCGGCCCGCCGGTGATCCTGGTGAGAGATTCCGCCGCCACGACTGGCGCGACCTGGGGCGATGACGGCTTTGTCTACTTTGCCGGGGTCCACGACCTCCGCCGGGTGCCTGAGGCAGGCGGAAAGGTGGAGGTCGTGGCAACGCCGGACACTGCCCGGGGGGAGCGCAATTTCGCGCACCCGGAGATCCTGCCCGGCAGCAAGGTCCTGCTCTTCGTTGCCCTGAACAATGAGGGAGGGGTGGTGAAGGCCCTCCGGCTCGCGACCGGAGAGGTGAGGGCGATCGGCTCGGGCACTGTTGCGCGGGGCCTTCCCGGCGGATACCTGGCCATCGTCGGTAGTGACGGCAAGGTCACCGTCTCCCGCTTCGACCAGACGCGACTCACCCTCAGCGGGCCGCCCAAGCCGGTGCTCGACAGCGTGCAGATGTTCCCGTTCAACAACGGGCCGGTGCTCGCGGTGTCAGCGGCGGGTACGCTCCTCTATTCCGAATTCCGGGTGCGCCTGGGTATCCCGGTCTGGGTCGACCGTACCGGGGAGACAGGCGAGGTCGAACCGGGCTGGCGCGGCGGCTTTGCCAATCCGGCTCTCTCGCCCGACGGCTCCCGACTGGCCCTGTCGCAACGATCCGCGGCCGGACAGGACATCTGGATCAAGCACATCGGCGGGCCGCTCTCGCGGCTGACGCTGGACGGCCACGACAACAGCCGCCCCGCGTGGAGTCCCGACGGCCGCACGGTGCTCTTCACCAGCGAAAAGGCGGGCCTGTTCGAGCAACCCGCGGATGGCCGTGCCCCGTCCGTCCCGCTGCAGACCGGCCGCGGGATCGGTTACGAAGGACTCTGGTCGGCCGACGGCCGCTGGATGATCTATCGGGTCGGCGGCGGCGGCGCGGAGGGTCGGGATATCTACGCCCGCAGGCTGGGTTCCGACTCGGCCAGGATCCCGCTGGTGACCTCGCCCGCGGAGGAGTACTCGCCAGCGCTGTCCCCCGACGGCCGCTGGCTGGCCTACGTCTCGGATGAATCGGGTCGCACGGAGGTCTACGTGCGACCCTTCCCCTCCGTGAATGAGGCCAAGTGGCAGGTCTCCTCCACTGGTGGGACCGAGCCGCTCTGGGCCCACAGCAGCCGCGAGCTGTTCTACCGCAGCGGGGCGCACCAGCTCATGGCGGCAACGATTCTTCCCGGCGGAATGCGGCCCGTCGGTGCCCAGCGTCCGTTGTTCGACGACAGCCAGTTCGCCGCGGAAGGGATCCACACCGATTACGCGATCAGCCCCGATGACCGCCGCTTCCTCATGATTCGGGAGGAGCTCGAACCCAGCCGCACGATCGTTCTGGTCCTGAACTGGTTCGAGGACATCCGGTTGCAGATGGAGCCCGCCCGGTGACCGCCACCGCCGCCGCCCAAACCTGGATCCATTGACCGATGTGACCATATATGACCATATTATGACCATGAACAAACCACTCGAGAGGACCGTCAAGGTGGCCGAGCTCAAGGCGCGGTTGAGCGCGTACCTGCGAGCGGCCCGCCGGGGTCATCCGGTCACGGTCTGCGACCGCGACACACCCATCGCCCGGCTGGTGCCGTACTGGCCGGCGGGCGAGCCCCTCACCGTCCGGCGCCCGGTCCGCGCGCTCCAGGACGTCCCGATCCCCCCGCCGCTCGGCCGCCCGGTCGACAGCCTGGCCGCGCTGCTCGAAGAGCGGCAGCCGTCGCGATGATCGCCTATCTCGATGCGTCGGTCGCCCTGCGCCTCGTCCTCGGGGAGCCGAATCGACTCGCCGAGTGGCAGCGCATCGAGTCGGCGGTTGCGAGCGCGCTCACCGAGGTCGAGTGCCTCCGGACCCTCGATCGCCTGTCGCGCCTCGGATCGTTGTCCGGAGACGAAGTGGCCGTACGGCGCACGGCTGTCTACCGGTTGCTCGAGGCGGTCGAAGTCGTGGATGTGGGCCGGCCCGTGCTGCGGCGCGCGTCCGAGCCGTTCCCGACGCCGTTGGGCACCCTCGACGCCATTCACCTGTCCACCGCCATTGCCTGGCGCGACGCCCGCAACGCGGACCTGACCATGGCTACGCACGACATGGCCCTCGCGACGGCCGCGCGCTCGGTGGGGTTGGCGGTGATCGGTGCCTGACGTCACCGGGCGCCTCGCCACCGCCCCTTCGGTGAACCCGCAGATGCGATTGGCTCCATGACGCTCGAGGGCCTCAGGGCAAGCCTCGCCGACCGCTACCGCATCGAGCGGGAGCTGGGCCAGGGCGGCATGGCCACGGTCTACCTGGCGCAGGACCTCCGGCACGACCGGCCGGTGGCGCTCAAGGTGCTCAAGCCGGAGCTGGCGGTGGCGCTCGGGCCGGAGCGGTTCCTGCGCGAGATCCGGATCACGGCGAGCCTGGTCCACCCGCACATCCTGCCCCAGGGGCGGTCTGGCGGTCTCACGCGACGGCCGGCGCATTGCATTCGGCGCAGTGCACGGCGCCGAGTCGACCTGGCGGCTCTACCTCCGGGATCTCAGTGAGCGGGAGGCTCGGCCGATTCCGGGCACCGAAGAGGCCGAGTCCCCCTTTTTCTCTCCCGACGGGCGCTGGCTTGGGTTCCTCAACCGCTCAACTGAGCGCCTCATGAAGCTGGAACTCCCGAACGGCTCCCCGCAGGTGATCTGCGATTGCGGCAGGCTGACCGGGATGGGGCTGATTGGCGGAGCGGAATGGGGGGAGGACGGGTGGATCGTGCTCGGAAGCTGGATCGGCATGCAGGGCCTTCACCGGGTCAGGGCCTCGGGTGGGCCTGCGGAGCCCATACCCCTGACGCTGGAGACCTTCCGGGCGGATGAGTATGCCATGGTCGCTCCGAGCCGACTCCCCGACGGCCGCTTGGCGCTCGTCGGCACCAGCCGAGATCGGGTAGCGGCGATCGATCTGCGGAGCGGTGAGCGCAGGGCCATCATCGAAGAGGGGGGTTGGCCGGCCACCTATGTGGATGGGGGTACCTGGTCTATCCTCGGGGCAGCGAACTCTGGGCGGTCAGGTTTGACGCGACTGGGATGAAAACCAGAGGCGAGCCAGTGCGAGTGATGGACAGCCTCTCTTGGGGGTGCGAACTCTCACCTGCCGGGACGCTCGTCTTCCCCCGTGTATCAGCGCCCTTTGAGACGTCGAGTCGCCTGGTGCGAGTTGACCGGCACGACGTCGTGGATCCGTTCCCAGGAATGAGCGGCGGCGGCTGGGAGCAACC
>CALMOP010000288.1 GCA_937871775.1 uncultured Gemmatimonadota bacterium
CGCGCGGGCCCCCCCCCCCCTGGTGCGGGGCTATTGTCCGGGGGCGCCCCCGCGGCCCCCCCCCTTGGGGGGGCCGCCCCGCCGCCCGCCACACCGATCGCCCGGGCGATGCCGAAGTCGGCCACGACCGCGTGTCCGGACGAGAGCAGGATGTTCTCCGGCTTGATGTCGCGGTGCACCACGCCGTGAGCGTGGGCATACTCGAGGGCCTCAGCCACTTCGCGCCCGATCCGGGTCGCCTCTGCCGGCGGGAGTGCGCCGTCCCGGATCAGGCGCTGCCGCAGCGATTCCCCCTCGATGAACGGCATGACGTAGAACAGGACATCGGCGGCGGCGCCCGAGTCGTGCAGCGGGACGATGTGCGGATGGGTGAGCACCGCCGCCACGCTGATCTCCCGCAGGAACCGCTGGGTGCCGAGCACGGCGGCCAGCTCGGGTCGGAGCACTTTGAGCGCCACCGACCGGTGGTGCCGAAGATCGGTCGCCAGGTACACCGTGGCCATCCCGCCCCGGCCCAGCTCGCGCTCGATCGCATAGCGATCGGCGAGGCAGGCCGAAACGTGCTGGCTCAGCGGATCGGACATGGCCGGTACATTGGATTCGCGATTCTTCGGGTGAGAGCTGCGGAAACACGGTCAATGCTGGAAGATGGTATGGCGCTGGACTGAGGTGAGCAAGAGGAGCGCGGCTCGCCGTGTTGTTCGGGGCGACCCACCGGGTCGCCCGCCCCCGGCCGACGGTTCAGTTCACCATGCGGCGAGCCCCGACCCAGCGCTGAAACCACCAGCGGCCGGAGACGTCATCGGCGCTGAGCAGACTGATCTGGACCCCCGCGCTGGCGCTGTGAATGAAGCGCCCGTCCCCCAGATACAGCCCCACGTGAGAGACCCCCTGCCCCGTGGTCGCGAAGGTCAGCACATCTCCGGCCCTGAGGGTCGCGAGATCCCGGCCCACCTCGCGGCCGGCCCGGGCTTGATCAGCGCTGCGGCGCGGCAGGGTGATCCCGTGCTGGCCAAAGGCGTAGTGGATCAGGCCCGAGCAGTCGAACCCGTCGGCACCCTCCTCCCCCCAGCGGTACGGCATGCCCATGACATCCAGGGCGGTCTGGACCACGCTCGCGAGTACGCTGGCGGCATCGGATGTCACCCCGTCGTCGACCAGTTGCTGCCGCACCTCGGTCGCCGTCGGGGGCGGCGGTTCAGCACGCTTGGGCTCGCGTCCTTTCCCGCCCCCGCCCAGCCCCAGCCGCAAGCCCACCTCAACCCCGTCATGGCGGCCCTCGCGCAGGACCCGGTAGCGCCCTTCCAGGGCGAGACTCATCCACCGGAGCGGCAGGACCTCGTAGCCGAGCCCACCCGACCACGAGCTCCACAGGGTGCCCTCGCCGGTGGTGAGGAACCCTCCCTCGACCCCGCCCACCAGGTAGACGCCTCTGGAGCCACCCCGGAACAGGGAGAGGTCGACCCCGAAACCCCAGAGATTCCCCAAGGCCGGGGGGCCGTCAACCGCAACCGCGTGCACCCCGGCGCCGAACGGCCGAAACAGCTCGCGCGAGAGGTCGACCCGGTACGACGTTGCCGCGGACTCGGTGAAGAGATGCCCCACCTGCAGGCCCTGGCCTGCCAGCGGCGTTGCGAGCAGCACGCTGATAACCACCAGCCGGGGCGTCACCGTACTCTCGAGGGATAACCGGTGGCCAGGTTCACCCGGTACCGGTTGCCGGGGCGGCAGTGGAGCCAGATGGCCGCCTCGATCGTGGAGTCGTTGATGATCCGTGGTGTTTCCCCGGTGTAGAGCAGTGGAATGGCGGTCCGCCCGCTGTCCCGGCGAACCGCCATCGCCCACTCAGTGCAAGACCGGCCGGTGGAATCGCGGCCCTCTCGAGAAGCGCTGAAGTACACCCGGTAGCCGGCCCCGGTGGTGAGAATCAGGGAATCGCTCACGGCGGCCGGCTGGTGGGCCTCGTCATCCGGCGCTGGCCGCGGGGGCCCGCAGCCGGCGAGCGCCAGGCCGAACGGCAGGCGAGCCCGTATCATGACGGCGTCTGATCCGATGGCTGGTCTTCCGCTTCCAGGTCATCGATCACCGGAAGGCCTTCGGGATCGACGTGCAGGGAATGGCGCAACCGCGGGGACCGGCGCAGCAAGTGCATCCAGACCAGCAGAATCCCTACACCGGTGAGCAGCGCGATGGCGAGGGCGAGGGCGAGGCTGCGCCAGGGGTGGGTCGGGCGGCCGCCGAGGCTGAGCACCAGCCAGGCCCCATAAAACGAAGCTGCCCACGCCACGAACGGCGCGAGCAGCCAGCCGATCACCCGGGCAAGGATGCCAGCCCAGCGCATCCCGATCTACTTTCGACGGGCTCCGAGTACTGCCGCACCCGTCGCGAGGGCGAAACCCGGCAGGAAGGCCACCCCGAAGGTTCCCACGCCCCAGCTCGCGCCCGGGAAGTGCAGCAGCACGGCAGCCGCCGTACACAGCACGGCCGCACCGATCACCGATCCGATCGCCGCCCCGACATTCGGCGACCCGCCACCGGCACGACCGGCGAGGATCCAGCCGCCCATCCAGGGGAGGTAGGTGCCCACCATCCACCAGACGGGGTGATACCACCAGTTGCTGCCACCGCCGAGATCGCGCCAGCGGTGGGTATACAACCCGAACGGCTGGAACAGCGACACATCCACGGCCATGAAGACCACGGTCGCGGCCAATCCGATGCCGGCGGCCCCGGCGATGCCTTCGATGGTCCGCGCCCGGGTCCACAGTCCCGGCAGGAAGCTCACCGCCAGGATGGCGGCCGGGACCAGCAGCAGCAGCAGCAGGGTCTCGGGCAGACCGTCCAGGTACTTCGAGACCAGCCCGATGACCAGCACGGCGATCGATTCGAGCACGCCGAGCCTGACGGCGGCCCGGACCACGTAGGGAAGATCGGTGTGATCGACGTTGGACTGGGGCTGAACCGCGGTGCTCATGGGGACTCCGGGGAGCGCGGATGGTGAACGCGCGAAGTATAAGGACACCCGGAAGGAATCACCACCGGACCGGCGACCGACTCGCGACGTTTTACCAGCTGACCTGCAGGTGCCGCGCCGCCGCGCGGAGCCCGTGGAGCGTGAGGTGCGGATCGACGTTTTCTATGCTCGTGGTGAGCGGGGCGACAATGCCCGCCAGCCCGCCCGTCGCCACCACCCGGGGGATTCCGGTGCCGGGCCACTCCCGCTTCAGCCGACCCACCAGGCCGTCCACGGCATCGGCCGTCCCGAACAGGACCCCGGCGCGGATACAGTCCTCGGTCCGCCGTCCGATGGCCCGCTCGGGGGGGGTCAGTTCGGTCGCGGGCAGCTTGGCGGCCCGGCGAGTAAGCTGGTCCGCCGAGGTCCTGAGTCCCGGCATGATGATGCCGCCGATGAAACGTCCGTCCGCAGTGATGCAGTCGAAGGTGGTCGCGGTCCCGAAGTCGACCACGATAACGTCAGCCCGGTAGCGCTCGACCGCGGCCAGGGTATTGACGATCCGGTCCGCCCCCACGGTGAGTGGTTCGTCCACATCCAGCCGGATCGGCAGCGGCGAGGACGCATCGACCAGGTGCATGGGGGCACCGGTCAGCTGCCGCACCCCATCCGACAGGCTCTGGGTAACCGCGGGAGCCACCGAGGCGAGGACTGCGGCCCGGACCTCGTTGGGCGAGTGGCCGGCCTGCAGCAGCAGGTTGCCCATCAGGGACGCCCACTCGTCCGGGGTCCGTTCGGGATGGGTGGTGAGACGCCAGTGCCGGGCCAGCTCGTCGGCCCGGAACAGCCCGACGGTGATCTCGGTGTTACCGACGTCAAGGGCGAGTAGCATGCTCGGAAGTTACCGGAGGAAGGAGGCGCTGTCAGCCGGGATCGGCAAGCCGGACCGGTCCGGAGCGGATCGGCATCAGGGTGCCATCCAGGGACCTGATGATCAGGGCCCCGTCTGGCCGGATGCTCTCCACCGTGCCGGGGATCGGTTCGGCCACCCGTCGCCGCCGCAGCGCGTCGCGTTGCTCGAGGTCGGCCAGTTCAGGTGCGGTGAGCGGTCCCACGCAGCGGTTCAGGCCCGCGATGGCCCGGGCGACGGGTTCGACCAGCCGCTCCACGGTCACCCCGGGGGCCTGGCTGCCGATGGCTGCGGCGAGGCCGTCGAGCTGCGCCGGCATGGGGTTGGTCACGTTGATTCCCACGCCGACACACACCCAGCCGAGCGCGCCACTCTGCCACCGCGCCTCACACAGGATGCCGCCGACTTTTCGATCCCCCAGCAGCAGGTCGTTGGGCCACTTGATGCGGAGCCTGACCCCGGGTACCGCCTGCTCGATAGCAGCAGCGGTCACCAGGGCCGCCCGCACGCTGAGGACCTCCGGAACGACGAACTCGGCCGGACGCAGTAACCCGCTGAGCCAGAGACCGCCTCGGGGAGAGGCCCAGGTATGGCCGCGGCTGCCGCGTCCCCCGGTCTGTTCCGCGGCGATCACCGTGGTGCCCGACGGCGCACCCCCGTGGGCCAGCTGGTGCACCAGATCCATGGTGGAAGGCACCGAATCCACCCGGTGCAGCAGCCCCTCCCAGGTCACGTCGACCCGGTGCCGCGGTACAGCCACCAGAGCAGCACCGCGCCGACGCCGATGCGGTACCACGCGAACGCGGCGAAGCTGTGCTCAAGGACTAAGAGCAGGAACCGCCCTACTACCACAAACGCCGAAAGAAACGCCACCAGGAAGCCCACCAGGAACAGCGGGATGTCCTGGCTGGTGAGTCGATCGAACCCCTGGTAGAGGTCGAAGCCGGCCGCGGCGGCGATCACCGGAACGGCGAGGAAGAAGGAGAACTCCGTGGCCGCCCGCCGGGAGCAGCCGAGCAGGTAGCCGCCCATGATCGTGGCGCCGGAGCGGGACACGCCGGGGATGAGTGCCAGGGTCTGGGCCAGCCCGATTCCCAGGGCGGTGGGAAGTCTGATGTCGTCGACCTCCGCCAGCCGGACGGCTGGCCGCCACCGCTCGATCGCCAGAATGGCCACCCCGCCGAGCACCATGGTCCAGCTCACGACCAGCGGCGCGAACCCATGCGCCTTGATCCAGTGGTGCACCAGGAGACCGATGATGGCCGCCGGGAGGAAGGCCACCGTCAGGTTCAGGACGAGACGCTGCTGGATCGGGGACCGCAGCTCGAGGAGCAGCACCCTGAATCGTTCGCGGTACAGCGCCATGACCGCCAGGATCGCCCCGAACTGAATCACGATCTCGAAGGTCTTGGCGCGCTCCCCGGTGAAGCCGAGCAGGCTGCCGGCCACGATCAGGTGTCCGGTGGACGAGATCGGCAGGAATTCGGTGACACCTTCGACCACGCCGAGGATGACCGCATCCAGCAATTCAAGCCCGCTCATCCGGCCGGTTCCCGATACAGGGCCTCGTACATCGGCACGATTCGTTCTGCCGAAAAGGTCGCCGCCTTGGCGATCGCGGCCTCTCGGGTTGCCTGCAGTCGAGCCGGAGCCAGCAGCAGGTCGACCGCCCTGCGTCCCATCGCTTCCACCGATCCGGGCGGCTCCAGGATGCCCGAGACCCCGTCGTCGATGACTTCAGGCAACCCACCGATCCGACTGGCCACCGCCGGCGCGCCACAGGCCATCGCCTCCAGTGCCGCCAGCCCGAAGGACTCGGTCTGGGACGGCAGCAGGAACAGATCGCTGCCCTGCAGGATGCTGGTGACCCGGTCCAGGCGGCCCAGGAAACGGACGTTGTCCGCGACCCCGAGCAGGCTGGCCTCCCGTTCCGCGTCGCTCCGATCGGGGCCGTCCCCAACCATCACCAGGGTCGCCGGCATCGCCTTCCGGATGCGGGCGAAAATCCGCACCACATCCCGGACCCGCTTGACCTCCCGGAAGTTGGAGATGTGGGTGATCACCTTGTGGCCGGTGGGAGCGAGCCCATCCCGGCTGGCGCCGGGATCGGGGCAGTACTCCGTCAGATTCACGAAGTTGGGGATCACCTGCACATCACAGCTCACACACCCGAAGGTGCGGTAGGTCTCATCCCGGAGAAAATTGGACACCGCCGTGACCACATCGGAGCGCTCGATCGAGAACTTGGTGATTTCGTGAAAACTGGCCTCCTGCCCCACCAGCGTGATGTCGGTCCCGTGCAGGGTCGTGATGACCCGGATCGGCCGTTCGGGCCGGAGCATCTCGCGGGCCAGCCAGGCGGTGGTCGCGTGCGGGATGGCGTAATGGACATGCAGGATCTCGAGCGATTCCCGTCGAGCGACCTCGTACTGCTTGGACGCCAGGGCGAGGGTATACGGGAAGTGATCGAACAGCGGATAATGCGCGATGGTGGTGTCGACTTCGTGGAAATAGACCCGGTCGGCGTAACCCCGAAGCCGGAATGGCGAGGCGTAGGAGATGAAGTGGATCTCGTGGCCCCGCCGGGCGAGGGCCAGTCCCAGCTCCGTGGCCATGGCTCCGGAGCCGCCGTAGGTCGGGTAGCAGGTGATCCCGATCTTCACGCCGGAAGCCTCCCGCGGGCCGAGTGCGCGGGGCTAATCTGCGGCACCCACGGCTTGCAGCAACGCCACCACCGCGTGATGGCCCTTGTCGCGGGCCAGGCTCAACGGGGTGGCCCCCGAGTAACTGGCGGCGGCGGGACTGGCCCCCCGCTCCAGCAGCAGCTGCACCACTGGGGCATGTCCCTTTTCGGAGGCGCCGTGGAGGGCGGTCCACTGTCCCGATTGCTCCGCTGCCACGTTCGCGCCGGCATCCAGCAGCAGTCGCACGATCTCCGCGTGTCCGCTGGTGGCCGCGGCATGCAGCGGCTGGTTGCGTAGCGGGTCCATGGAGACCGCGGTCGCCTCGGCGCCCACGCTGAGCAGATAGCGGGCCGCCTCCAGATGGCCGAAGTAGGCCGCGTAATGCAGCGGGGTGCAGCCAGCCTCATCGGGCATGGTGGCAAAGCCCCGGTTGTGCTCCAGCAGCTCCCGGAGGCGGTCCACATCGCCACTCTGAGCGGCGTCGGCGAGTTCAAGACGGAGATCCATGAGTTCTCAGACGTCAGGCGTCAGGCGTTGGGGGTCGGTTTTGCGTACCGCGTGCTGAGTACCGGGTACCGAGAATGTGGGGCGGATCATAGCGCGGGACCGGCAACCTGTCATCTCCTGCGCCGAGGCAGCCCGTCCCCGGCGCCCAGCGACTTGCACAAGTCGGGCCCGTCAACGGCAGTCATTGCGAGGGCGCGGCCTGTCCCGAACGAAGTGAGAGAAGCGCCCGAAGCAATCCGTCGGGATACCGCGCCCCTCACGGGATCAGGCTCGCAGGCGCCGGGATTGGCGCGCGGCCTACGGCCGCTCCCAATGACAGGTTTGCTCCGGCGCAAGGCGCTGCGGCTGACCCCCTAGCCCGCGACCCCTGACGCGTTACCCCAGCGCTCAGTGATCTCCTGCGCCACTTGGTCCGGCGGGCGAGTGGCGTCGAGCGAGATCACCGGCCCCTCCAGTTGATGCCGGAACCAGGTCTCCTGCCGCTTGGCATAGTGCCGGCTCGCCAGGGCGACCGCCCCGGCCACGCTCTCCCGGGAACGCAGTCCGTGCAGGTACTCCACCGCCTCCCGGGGACCGATGGCGTCGAGTCCGGGGGCACCAGCCTGGATCCCGTCGGCAAGCACCGCCGCGACTTCCTCGATCATTCCCTGCCGAACCATCGACTCGGCCCGGGCCTGGATCCGCTGGTGCAGAACGGCCCGCGGGACGGTCAGGACTACATACCAGGGCTGGATCACCGCGGCGGATCGCGCCTGGGCTTGCCAGTACCCAAGCGGTCGCCCGGTCAGCAGCGCGACCTCGATGGCCCGCGCCGCCCGTTGCCGGCCGCCACCGCGAAAGCCCGGATCGAGCCGCCCCGCCCACCGGACCAGCTCCCCCGCTGACAGCTCCGCAGTCCAGCGCTGGAGATCCCGCCTCCGGAGCGAATCCATGGGCGGTTCGGCAAACAGCCCGTCGGCGAGCGCCTTGATGTAGAGGCCGGTGCCTCCGACCACCACCGGCATCCGCCCGTGGGACCGCACCGTCGCAATCCAGCCCGGCGCGTCCTGGGCGAAGCGGCCGGCGCTGTAACGCATGCCAGGGGAGACCTGATCGAGCCCGTGATGGGGGAGCTGGGCCAGCCAGCGGCGCGGCGGCTTGGCGGTCCCGATATCGAGGCGGCGATAGACCTGGCGCGAGTCGGCCGAAATCACCTCGAGCGGCCAATGGCTCCGCAGCGCAAAAGCCACCGCCGTCTTGCCGATTCCGGTCGGGCCCACCAGGACCGGGACGCTAGCGCCGTCCAAAGCGACGCTCCAACTCCTCCCGGGGAAGTTGCACGATGGTCGAGCGCCCGTGTACGTCGTGGGGGGAGAGGGCGCAGGCGAACAGCCGGGCCAGCAGCTCCCGCCGCTCCCGCTGGTCCAGCGGGTCGCCGCCCTTTACCGCGGCACGACAGGCGTAGGTGGCCACGAACCGCTCCAGTGCGTTGGTCCAGCCTCCAAATCGGCCCCGGGCCAGGTCCGCCACGACCTCACGGAAGCAGCGCCCACCGTCGAATCGTGGGTGGGGCACCGGCACGGTCTGCAGCGCCACGGTCCGCCCGCCGAACGGTTCCACTTCATATCCGATCCGTTCCAGGGCGTCGCGATGGGCCTCGACCGCATCCAGTTCCTCGTCCGTCAGCTCGAGCGTTATGGGGAGCAGCAGCCGCTGCCCGGCGAGTCCTCCATGCTCGAGTTGAGCCATGACGGTCTCATACAGCACCCGTTCATGAGCAGAGTGCTGATCCACAATGACCAGTCCCTCGGCGGTCTCATACACTAGATAAGTGTCGAACAGCTGGTGGATGGGGTCGGGAACCTGCGCGACCTCCGACGGCGGGGTTCCCGGCTCCTCCAACGCGACCTGGAGCGGGTCGAAGCGCCCGGCCCCGGGGTCGACCCCACGAGGAACCGGCGCCGCGGCCGGCCGCGGCGGGGTTCCCACCACCGCCGCGGCGAGCAGCCGGCCCAGGGCGTGTCGGACCGCCTCCTCGACTACCCGCTCGGCGCCAATCCGATCGCGAAACCGTACCTCGAGCTTGGCCGGGTGCACATTCACGTCCACGTCCTCGTGACTCGTCTCCAACTCCAGAAACAGTGACGGCCGGTCCCCGGGATGAATGGCCGAGCGATACCCGGCCTCGGCGGCCCGAATCAGAAACGGATCGCGGAACGGTCGGCCGTTGATGAACAGCTGGGTGCGCCGCCCGGTGGGTTGGGCATCGGCCGGCCGCTGAATGAAACCGCGGACCCGAAAGCTGCCGGCGACGTACTCGAGTGGCACCAGGGAACGGGCCAGATCGGAGCCCCAGACCGCCTCGAGCCGATCATCGGGACGCTGGCCGGCCGGCACACTCAGCCGGGCCCGGCTGTCGAGGTAGAGCTCGAAGGCGACCTCGGGGTGCGCCAGCGCGAGCGTGGCGATGGCCTCCCATGAAGCGCGGGACTCGCTGGAGGCGGAGCGCAGGAACTTGCGCCGCGCCGGAGTGTTGAAGAACAGGCCGCGCACGGTCACCGTGGTCCCCTGCTGCCGAGCTGCAGGGTCGATCCGATCGATCCGGCCGCCGCTGACCTCGATTACGGTTGCTTCGCCCCCGTCCTCGCAGGTGGTCAGTTGCAGTCGGGAGACCGAGGCGATGGCGGGCAGTGCTTCACCCCGGAAACCGAAGGTCGGGACCCCGACCAGGTCTGCGGCCGTGCGGATCTTGCTCGTGGCATGGCGGTCGAATGCCAGCACGGCGTCCTCGCGGCTCATGCCCGAGCCGTCGTCGCTGACGTCGATGAGGGTCTTGCCGCCCTGCTCCAGCTCCACCCGGATCCGGGTCGCGCCGGCGTCCAGGGCATTCTCCACCAGTTCCTTCACGGCGGAGGCCGGCCGCTCGACCACTTCGCCGGCCGCGATCTGGTCGGCTACTGTGTCGGGAAGAATGCTGATGCGTCGCGCCATGGATGGAGATTCAGGGTCGGGGCAGTGGGTTCATCGGCTCCAGCGCCTCCTCGGGTGTCCAGCCTCGCCCCCCTCCCGGCATCTCGCCCTCAACCCATCCGGGGCGCCGGTCCAGCAGCAGTATCGCGCTGAGCCGGGCGCCCTCAGCGGCGGTCGGCGCCAGCCCGTGAGGTGACAACCGAAGTTGGGTGTTCCGCGCCAGCACCGCCACCGGGCGATCGTACCACTGCGCCAGCGCCTGTCCCATTCCCGCTGCCAGCGATCCGCCGAGCAGCAAGACCATCCAGCGACCCCGCACCCGGCGGGTCCAGAGCAGGCCGCCCCAGCCCGTGAACCAGAGCACCATCCCGGTCAGCCAGAGCTCAGGTGGGGTCACCGGCGCGATCCACAATTCCCGGCCCGTGGCCGCGTCGGCCGGGGGGGCCATCTGGAGTGCCCGGCGAATCCCGCCGTCCCGGGGCGCGAGCCTCGCGGCGCGCACCCATGCCACCAGCGCCGCCGCATCGTCCCCGGCGCGGTAGGCGGCGGCGCCGAGATTGAACCAATGGCTGGGAACATCGGGGGCGAGCGCGGTGCGCCGCCGGAACCCCTCCATGGCGGCTCGATAGGCGCCGGCTTCATAGAATTGTTCCGGCTGCGTCTGAGCCGCCGCCTCAGTGCCGATCAGCAGCCCGGCCAGGAGCAACAATCCGGTCCGTTCCCGCCAGCGCGGCCCTGGGACCCCGGCCGGCTGACGCTCGAGGAGCCCATCGATCTCCGTCAGCAGCGCGTTTGGGGCGCCCGCCGGCTGCTCGCTGAAGCGGGCCGCCTCGACCCGCTCCAGCAGCCGTACCAGTCGGGCCCGATCCGGGGGGGCGAGCGCCCGGTCGTCCAGGGCGTGGCGCAGCCGCTGTTCGGCGACGGCCAGCGGCTCACCGACGCTCGGGGAGCTCACCGGCTGGGTGCGCCGGCGGGGCCACCGGGTCAGCACCACCCACCCCATCGCCGGGGTGACAACGAGGAGCCACCAGGCCCATGCCGGCAGCGCGTCCCGCACCAGAAACGCCGCAGGCCATCAGGCATCAACCCGAAGTGGCGGCGGTTCGGCCCGGGAGGCCATCCGATTCCCGCGCGGGGCCACGATGATCGGGGTCGGCGGGGCCGCGGCGATCCGGTAGGTGGCGCCCGCCGGGTCGTAGAAGGGATACTGCAACCCCGGCAGGGTCAGGGTGCCGGCCGAGTCTGCAACCAGCAGGAACTTGAATGTCTTCCGCCCGCCCAGTCGCCCTTCCCGCATCACCAGCTGTTCCTCGGCGGCCTCGGGGTAGACCCGGCCCCCGACCGGCCAACGCAGATCTGGCTGAGGCCACAGGGCCACGTTGCCCTGCCCGGTAATGGTGATCTCGATCGCGAATGGCTCGCCCTGATTCCCCGAGCCCGGATTCACGGTCTGGGTTACCGCGACATCCCGCCCGACGGCACCCCGGAACCCGGGAACTCGCCCCGAGTCCGGCAGGGGCCGCACCTGGAAGGTCGTGGCCTGGCTCTCCAGCCGGAACTGTTCCTCCTGGCTGAAGAACTGGTAGGCCAAGGGTACGCTGTACTGCAACCGGGCCGGCGAGATCTGGACGGTTCCGGGGACAAGTGGGAATACCACCTGATGCAGCACGAACAGGTCGTACCACTTCCCCGCCACACTCCGGCTGGCCGCAATGCCGCCCGGGACTGGCTGGGGATAGCTCCAGACCCCCTCGATCCGCGGCGATTCCACAGTCGGGGCCCGGCGCAGTTCCTGTCTCAGCACTCGGTCGAACCAGGCGATCGTGATTACATCCACCTGTTGTCCGACCGCCACCTCGGGGTTGGACACTGCGATACTGATGCCCGCCCGGCCCAAACCGCCCGGGGGAGATGCCGATTGGAGCATCCGCGCGAGTCCGGGGTTCAGGCTGGCGGAGACGGGGGCGGGGGCACCGGCATCGACCTTCACCGTAATCGCATCAGACAGGGTGATGGCGGAGCCCTGGCGGACCTGCACCGGGCCCAACCGCCACTCTCCCGGTCGGACTGCCCGGAGCTGCAGCTGGATTACCGTGGTGCGGCCGGGATGGGGGCCGGTCGCCACATCGCTGTGCTCGCTCCGGCCCGCCAGCTCGAAGCCACCGAGGGACTGCAGCTCGGCCTGGACCGGATCGGTGCGGTCACTCCATACCCGGATGGTAAACGCGAGCACTTCTCCGACCCCCACCCGGTCATGATCGGTCGCGATCATGACCTCGGGACCCCGGCCCTGCTGGGTCGCCAGGGCGGCGGCCAGCACCAAGGCGATCACCAGTCCCGCTCCGCCGTGGGGCTTCGATTCCGGCTCATGCGCCGGTTGCGGGTCTCGAGCTCCTCTCGGGAAACCGAGTTCAGGATCTGTTCCGCCTGACTCTCACTCAGATTCGGTGGAGTCCCGCTCCTGGTCTGGCCTGATTGGGGATCCTCCGGTTGCTGGCCTCCCGGCGGCGGCTGGCGTGGCTGGGATCCGCCGCCCTGGGGCGGCGGCCGGCGCCGCTGAGCCAGCTCGAGATTCCACTTGGCCCGGGCACTGGAGGGTGCCAGCGCGAGGGCCTGTTGCAGGCGCTCCGCCGCGGTAGCGAGCAGGCTGTCGCGCCCGGTTGAATCGGCGGCGGCCTGCCGCAGAGCGGCGACCCCAATGTTGTACAGCGCCCGGTAGCGGAGCTCGGGATCGAGCGAGCGGGCGGCCCGCTCGAGCGCGCGTCGCGCCGAAGCGGGGTCTCCGGCGGCGAGCAACGCGGTACCGGCGTTATACCACGCCGTGTCCCCAGCCGACTGGGACAGGTTGTTGACCAGCGCCTGGGCGGCCGCTTTCGGGTCCCCGGCCTCGAAGGCCCGGGTCCCCGGCGCCGGGCGCTGCGCTGCGGCGGATCCGGCCAGACACAGTCCCGCCAAGCCCACCAGGGCCCGGGTCCGTCGGGCGGCGGTCTGCAGCGCCAGAAACAGGGCGGCCAGCAGCGCCGGGATCCAGACCAGGGGCAGCAGGTCCTGCACCTCGGCCGAGGCAGTAGGTGCCCGCTGGAATGCCGCGAGCAGGTCCCGGACCGCCCCCGCCTGATCCGGCAGCTCGGAAGGCACCAGTGCGCCCTCGGCCGCATCGGCAACCTGCTGCAGCACCGCGTCGCGTCGAGAGGTCTGAATGGGACGGCCGTCACTGCCGGTCTTGTATTCGGTGATCGCGCCAGCACTGTCGCGGAGCGGGATCGGGACCGGGCGGGTCCCCCCCTCGGCCACCAGCACCAGGCGAATCTGCTGTTCATGCAGCTGGCGGGCGGCGGCAATCACTCCGGGCAGGGTATCCTGGGCCTCCCCGTCGGTGAACACCACCAGCACCCGGTCGCCGGCCTCCCGGGAGGCGTTCAGCAGCTCACCGCCCTGCAACAGCGCGGCGGCCAGGGCGGTACCCCCCTGACTGGCCAGGTCGGGCGACAGCGCGTCCAGGAACAGGGTGACCGCCCCGCCATCCAGCGTTAACGGACTCAGGATGTAGCTGCGTCCCGCGAAGGCGATCAGCCCCAGCCGGTCGCGACCCAGATCCGACACCAGCCGCCTCGCCTCCCGGGCCGCCCGCCGCAGCCGACTGGGCGGGACATCCTCTGCCAGCATCGAACGGCTGATATCCACCGCGAACACAACCGACAGCGCCTGACTCTCCGCGCGCACGGTGGCGCGCCCACCCCTCGGACCCGCCACACCGACCGTCGCCGCCGCCGCCGCCAGCCCCAACCACAGCGGGGCCCAGCGTCCCGAGCCGCGGGCCTGGGCCTCCAGTTCAGGGGACCACGCCGCCGCGCGCCCGATCCGGCGGCGACGGACCACCACCGCCACCGCGGCGATCAGCGCGGCAATCAGGGGGGCCAGCCCCAGCAGGACCGGAGCGTCGAAACTCATGGTTCAGGGCACCCGAACCACCAGCGTGGCGCTGAGCAGCAGCTCCAGCGCCAGGGCCAGCAGGCCGGCCAGCACCAGCGGCCGCGCCAGCTCGTCGTATTTGACGTAGCGGGTGACGTGGATGGGGGTCTTCTCGAGCCCGTCGATCTGGCGGAAGATCCGGCTCAGGGCCTCGCTGTCCTTGGCCCGGAAGTACCGACCACCGGTGGTCCCCGCGATGTCCCGAAGCAGCGGCTCATCGATCCGCACCGGCAGCACCTCGTAACGGAAGCCCGAGAGCCCCCGGCCGGTCGGGATCGGAGCCTCACCGTCGGTTCCCACTCCGATGGTGTACACCCGGATCCCGAGGGTCGCCGCGGCCACCGCGGCGGTCCGGGGATCCACGGTACCCCGGTTGTTCTCGCCATCGGTGAGCAGCAGGATCACCTTCGATTTGCCGGGGGCCTGCCGCAGCCGGTTGATGGCCGTGGCCAGGCCGGTCCCGATGGCGGTGCCGTC
The DNA here is from genome assembly GCA_937871775.1 of uncultured Gemmatimonadota bacterium. Classification (GTDB taxonomy): domain Bacteria; phylum Gemmatimonadota; class Gemmatimonadetes; order Gemmatimonadales; family GWC2-71-9; genus JADJOM01. Next base: position 14,453 of record CALMOP010000288.1, read on the forward strand.
CTCCAGCATGCCGATCTTGAGGTCCGAGACGGCCCGTTCCAGCACCGGATAGTCCACGGTGATCGGCACCTGGGTCAGGGCCTCACCCGCGAAGGCCACCACGCCGATCCGATCGGCGGTACGCCCCCGGATGAACGCAATCGCCTGCTGTTTGGCCACCTCCATCCGGTTCGAGGGCGCGAAATCCTCGGCGAGCATGCTGCTGGAAATGTCCACCGCGATGACAATCGCGATGCCTTCCTTGCGAATTTCCACCTGCGATCCGCCCCGGCGGGGACCGGCGGCCGCCAGTACCCACGCGCCGTAGGCGATCCCGCGGCACCAGTACGGCAACCGCCCCAGCCAGCTCAGCAGGCCGATCTGGCGGACCAGACGCAGGTCGCTGTAGGGCGTCCCCGGCACCGGCCGGCCCCGCCGGAACCACCACCATGCGATCGGCACCAGCAGCAGCAGCAGCATCCAGGGCCGGGCGAAGTTCATACCACTGCCTCCAGCGAGGCCTGCAGCGCCCGGACCCGCTGCACCAGTTCTTCCAGGCCGTCATCGGCTTCCAGTCCGAATTGGGCCTCGTCAAGACCGCGGAGGACCGAGGCGATGTCCGCCACCGGCCAGCCCGGGCGCTGCTCCCGGATGACCCGGATGAGGCGGCCGGTGACCAGCCCCACGCCGGCCGCAGGGAGCGCTTCCTGGATGGTTACGCGGAGGTCCCGACCGGCCACCGCCGCCACCGCCCGGAACTCCCCGGCTTCCTGCCATTCGGCCAACGGAATCCGGGGGGTGGCCCTGGACCAGTCCGGCAGCGGCATCGACGGACCCCGGCGTCGCCACCACCAGACGACCGGCCCCCACAGCCCGGCCGCCAGGGCGATGGCTGCCACGACGGGCCACGGGCTGGTGATCCGTTGACTCACGATGCCGGCCTCCGGCTGCACCGGCAGCTCCTCCGCGGGCCGGTCCGGCGGCAGCACGCTGGCTACCGTGACTGAGCGGACCTCCGGCGGCAGCGAATCGGTGGCGCCATTGGCCCGGATCAGAATGGGGCCCGGAATGGTGAGAATCCGTTCGCCGGCCCGCCAGGCGACGAGCGGGTAGCGCACCGTGGCCTGATCACCCTGGCGGACCAGCAGCGGGGGACCCAGCAGCACCAGATCGTCATCGAGTTGCCATCCCGCAGGGCGCACCTGGGCCCCCGGCGGCACTCGCAGC
>CALMOP010000289.1 GCA_937871775.1 uncultured Gemmatimonadota bacterium
GGTACTCGGTACTCGGCACTGAGTCGTCCACCGCGGGAACGACTCAAGTGCCCAGTAGCTCCAGCCACACCGTCAGCCAGCGCCCGGTCCGGGAGACCACCAGCGAGCTGTCGTGGGCCAGGAAGTCCAGGTCGGCATGACCCAGGCGGGGATCGGCGTAAGTGCCCCGGGTCCGGGCCCGGGCTCGCGCGTCCAGCAGCGCGGCCAGGCTGCGCCGGGTCCCGATCCAGAGCAGGCCATCCGAGGCCCGGGTACCGATGCGGAGTGGAAGCGCGAAACTGTCCGGCGCGACGTAGATGCGGGCCAGCAGGGGAATGAGCGACGAATCGGTCGAGAAGGAAAGCAGCGTGAGATAGCGGATCCGGAGTGCCGGGTCGGTCGCCTGGAGGAAGCGGGCGGCGATCGAGTCCGCGGCTCCCTCGCCGAGCCGCCCGAACACCCAGGCATCGCCGAGATCGTACTCCCCGCCCGGAATGCGGGGCAGCAGATCCCTGAGGATCCCCAGATCACCTGCGATGGGCCGCCGCGCCTCGAGCTCGATGGCGTGCAGGGCCGGCAGCAGGTCGGCCGGATCGGTCGCCGGCGGCGCCGGCAGACTGCCCTGCTGGATTCGCGCCCCCCAGGCACGGGCACTGTCGACGCTGCCCCGGTCCCGCAGCTCGGCGATACGGGTCAGGGCCACCAGGCCGGCATTCCAGTCCACCCGACCAGCCAGCATGGCCCGCGCGATCGACCACAAGCTGTCGGCCGACGCTGTCGCCAGGATCCTGGACGCCGAGTCGGCTGCCGGCGTGCCGGTCCGAAGCCCCTCGTGGATCTCGGAGTAAGTGGCCCGGTGAGCGTCCCCCAGCCGAATCTGGACCTGTCCGTGGAGCGGCCCAACTCCGGACCACAGCAGCAGCCCCAACCCCACCCGTGAAGCTCTGCACCAGGCGGGAGACGTGACAGGTGAAACCTGGGAGCACCACCACTTCACCCACTTCATCCTGAGCGCAGCGAGGGATCTACTCACCCAGCCTCCCTGCCAGGTTGAGTAGATCCTTCGGGCGCTTCCCTCGTTGCACTCGGGACAAGCCGCGCCCTCTGGATGAGGCGAGAGGAGCGGGAGGCGCACTTGATCGGGCGCCTTGTGCAGAGCTTCCCTGCCCCGCCTCTTTCCATCGGCATGCTCAGAGTGCTCCCGGCGGATTGTCGCGGGGGGCCACGGTCAGCCAGACCGCGGTCGCCGCGACGACCAGCGTCGCCGACAACTGCAGCGCCCCACCACCCCCTCGGTGCTGATACACCGCACCGAGCAGAAGGGCCGCGGGCAGGGCCGCGACCCCGGTGACGGCATGATAGGCTCCGAAGGCCCGGCCGGTCTGTCGCGGCGCCAATCGGGCGACCAGGGTTCGCTCCGCCGGCTCCATGAGGGCGGACACCAGGCCCAGCGCCAGGAAGACCGCTACCGCCACACTGCTGACCAGCGGTTGCCCCAGCAGCGCCGCGCCCGTGGCAAACAGCAGGCCCCCCGCGGCGACCACCGATCGCGGACCCAGGTGATCGGTCAGCCACCCGCCCGGAAAGGAGAGCCCGCTCCGCACCACGTGCAGCCCGGCCCACACCAGCGGGATCGAGGCCGTGGCGATCCCCAGCTGGGAGAGTCGCAGCAGCAGCAGCGTCTCCGGCAGTCGGGCCAGCGTCAGCAACGCCAGGGCGATGACCGGGCCCCAGAAGGTCCGCCCGGAAGCGGCCGGCGCATCGGACCTGGCGTGGGGCCGCACCGGGGCGGACCGCAGCACGAACAGCAACACCAGCCCGGCCAGGATCCCCGGGGCCGCGCTCCAGGCCAGCACCTTCCGCACGTCCACGCTATGGCTCAGCAGCCACCAGGCGAGCAGTGCCCCGGGAATGGAGCCGAAGTGGTCCGCCGCTCGATGGAACCCGAAGGCCCGGCCCCGGATCTCCGGCGGCGTGGCGTCGGCGATCATGGCGTCGCGGGCCGGGGTGCGCACGCCCTTCCCCACCCGGTCGAGCGCCCGCAGGCTGATCACCTGCCAGGCCGCGGCGGTCACCCCCATCAGCGGCCTCACCAGGATCGCCGAGAAGTATCCCGCCACGATCAGAGGCTTGCGCCACCGGGTTCGGTCCGCCAGCCCACCGCTGACCCATTTGCTGGCCGCCGCGGCCAGCTCCGCCGCGCCATCCACCGCCGCGAGCAGGGTCGGACTGGCCCCCAGGGTGCCGGTCACGAACGCCGGCAGCAGCGGATAGACCATTTCGCTGGAGAAGTCGTTGAACAGCGAGACCAGCGCCAGGCCCTTGACGGTGGGGGGGATGGAGGGATTGGGGGATTGGGGGATTGGAGGAATGGAGGAATGGTCGAGTGGAGAAATCGGAGTGGAGGTTCCCGAAGTCTCCGCGTCCTGCCCCAAACCTGATTGCGATCCCCGATGAGCCAAGTCAGTCACTCCTTCCGGCTATCCCCAAGAATCCCTCAATCCCTCAATCCCCGAATCCCCGAATCCCCGAATCCCCGAACCCCCGAATCCCCGAACCCCCGAATCCCCGAATCCCCGAATCCCTCAGTCCCTCACTCCTCATCAATCCCCAACCCCATGCCCCACCGGGTCAGCGAGATAGGCAGGCCTCCATAAGACAGCACGGCATCGTGAAAGTCCGCGATCGGCGCCTCGGGGCCGGCCGCCGCCCGCCAGGCGTCACGCAGATGCAGCAGGTCCCGGCGCCCCACCGCGTAGCACAGCTGGTAGGTCGGCCAGGCGCAGTAGCGACTGACCTCGGCCGATGCCTTGTCCCGGTCCATGGCGACCCGGTCCACCAGCAGATCGACAGCCTCCTTCGGTGTCATACCGCGGGTGTGGAGCCCCACATCGAGGACCACCCGCATGGCCCGCCACAGCAGGTGGAGCCGCTGGAACAGCCGCTGCTCGAGCGACTGGAAGAACCCGGCTTCCCCCATCAACTCTTCACAGTAGAGGGCCCAGCCCTCCACGGTCACCGGGGTCCAGCTGACCCGGCGCACCTCGGAGGCCAGACCCCGCGCCGTCAGCATCTGCAGATGATGCCCTGGCCAGGCCTCATGCACCGCGGTCGAGGCAATCTCGTGGCGGGACTCCCGCGGCACCGGACCGGCCCCGGGCACCGGGGAGGTGACGTAGAAGGTGCCGATGGCCCCGTCGCCGAACAGCGGCGGAGCGGCGTAGGCCGCGAACGGCAGCAGTGGCCTGAGAAACGCCGGCGTCTCGACCACCTCCAGGTCGCCCTCGGGGAGGGTCATCAACCGGTGCTCCTCGAGAAATCGGCGGGCCCGGTCGACTTCGCGGCGGAACTCACCCAGCAGATCCGGCCCGGGCGGCTGCTCCGCCCGCAGCCGCTCAACCACCGCCTGCCACCGCTTGCCGGGCTCGAGCCGATGCGCCAGTTCGGTCAGCTCGGCTTCGACCTCGTCGGCCAGGTGGAGCCCGTAGCGGTAGATCTCCGGCGCCGACGCCATGAGTGCGTGTTCATGGTGCAACCGGCGGTTGAACTGATCCTCCCCGATCGCGAACGACAGGTCATCGTGGTGGGCCCGGAGTTCGCTGCGCAGCGCCTGGTCGAACCGGGCCAGGGCGGATTCTGCCTCGGCGAGGGCCGCGGCGATCGGTTCGCCCGATTCGGGAGCCGCCTCACGGGCCACCGTCGCCACGGTGGTCAGCAGCCCCGGCCCCGCGGCGGCCAGGGCGGTCGCGGTGTCCAGCAGAATCTGGGGCGGATCCTTCAGTGTGTCGCGAGCCACCTGCAGGAACGCCGGCGTCGCCCGGAGCCGGCCCAGCAGCCCCTGAGCCCGCTCGGCCGGCGGCGCCCCCCGCCGCCGTAACAGCGACTGGAAGGCCCCGTACAGGTGACCCAGCCAGAAACTCGGGTCGTGGATGTGGGGACGTTCGTGCTCGAAGCGGGCCACCGTGATCCGTACTTCATCCAGAAAGGCGGTCCGGTCGATCTCCTCGTCGGGGTCCTCGACTTCCAGGGCCTCCACCGCGCCAGCCATCGACTTGAAGGCGGCCAGGTGCTCCCGAATCCGCTCGGCCGAAAAGTCGGCCAGCCGGCCGTCGTGGGTCGTGACGCCGACCCCGCTCGCGGCGGCCGGATCGAAATGCCACCGGAGGTCGAGGTACGAGCGGTAGAGGTCGCCGGTCCCGGTCATGGTGGCGATAAGGCTACCCAAGTTGAACCGGGAGGGAAGGGGAGGACGCCCCTTCTCCCCTCTCCCTCCTCCCGTCTACCTTGCAGCCACTCCAACCGACCCTCTACCCCCCATGTCATCGCCCCTCGACCTCGACCAGGCCACCATGCAGCGCCTGGGCCGGACGGTAGCCGACCACGTTGCCGCGCACCTCGCCGGTCTCCGCCAGCAGCGGCTCTTCAAGAGCATCTCGAGGGCCGAGGCCGCGGCCCTGATCCCCAGTGCGCCGCCGGCGTCAGGGCGGGACTTCGCCGACCTGATGGGATTCCTGACCGAGCGGGTGTTCGCCCACCACACCCCGGAGCCGCACCCGGGCTTCCTCGCCTATGTGCAGTGCTGCCCCACCTTTCCGGCGGTGCTGGGAGACTGGCTGGCCACCGGCTACAACTTCTTCGGCGGGGCATGGAAGGTGGCCAGCGGACCTGCCATGCTGGAGGTCACGGTCCTCGAATGGTTCCGGCAGTGGATCGGCATGCCGGCCGGTACCGGGGGCCTGCTCACCTCCGGGGGCTCGACCGCCAACCTCATGGCGCTGGTCGCGGCGCGACACCGCGCCGTCGGGGAGGATCCGTCCCGGCTGGCCCGGCTGGTGGTGTACAGCTCCACCCAGGGTCACAGCTCGGTCACCCGGGCGGCCTGGATCGCCGGGATCCCGCGGAGCCAGGTCCGGGCCATCGCGGTGGACGACCAGTTCCGGCTCCGTCCCGACCTGCTGCGGCAGCAGATCCAGGTCGATCGGGACGCCGGGCTGCTGCCGCTGGCGGTCGTGGCCAGCGCGGGAACCACCAACACCGGCGCGACCGACCCGCTCCCCGCCCTGGCAGCGCTGTGTCAGGCGGAACAGCTCTGGTTCCACATCGACGCCGCCTACGGCGGCTTCGCCGCCCTGGCGCCCGAGGGTCTGGCCGCGCTGGAGGGGCTGGGCCTGGCGGACAGCGTGACCCTCGACCCCCACAAGTGGCTGTATGTCCCATTCGAGTGCGGCTCCCTGCTGGTCCGCGACCCACGGCACCTGTTCGAGGCGTTTCATATCCTGCCGGACTACATGCGGGACCTGAGCGGCAGCAGCGGCGAGATCAACTTTGCGGACTACGGGGAGCAGCTCTCCCGCTACAGCCGGGCTCTCAAGGTGTGGCTCTCGGTGAGTTATTTCGGGGTGGATGCCCTGCGCGAGGCCATCGCGGCCAGTCTGGAGCGCGCGCTCCTGGTGGAGCGCCTGGTACGGGAGCAGCCGGACCTGGAACTGCTGTCCGCCGCCCGGCTCGGCATCTGCTGTTTCCGGGTACGTCCTTCCGGCACCGCCGACCCGGCCCGCCTCGACCAGCTCAACCAGCGGGTGCTGGAGCACATCAACGGTACCGGCAACTTCTTCCTCTCAACCACCCGGATCGCCGACGCTCTGGCGCTGCGGGTCTGCAGCTGCGGCTGGCGGACCACCGACGACGACATTCGCCGCCTGGTCGCCGAAGTCGCCGCGGCCGGGGCGGCCTGACTCAGCCCGGTCGGCGCTTCCCTCTTGCTGGTGCCTTTGCCTTTGCCATTGGCCCTGCCTTTGCCTTTGGCCGAGCCTTCCTCTTCCCGTTCCGCGCTCCCCGTTCCCCCTCAACCTCACTGTCGTCCCCCAGGGTCGCAGAGCCCCTGAGGCCCTTCACGCTGACCCGGTCTCCCAGCATCGAGTGGTGCAGCGTGGAATCCGCAATGGTAGAGCCGGCCCCCACGATCACGTGCCGCAGCCGGCTGTCCGCCACCGTGGTGCCGGTCTCCAGAGTCACATTCGGACCGATCACGCTCCGGCTGATGGTGACGCCGTCCTGGATCAGCACCGGATCGCGAATCGTCACGCCGGGGAATTCCCGGCGCCGGGCTGAGCCCTTGCGAAGCAGGATCTCGTTGGTCTCGAGCAGGCTGTCCAGCTTGCCGCAGTCGTACCAGCCGCCCACTTCGGCGGTGAGGATCTTCCGCCCATGGTCGATCATGTGCTGGAAGGCATCGGTGAGGTAGTACTCCCCCTTGTTGGCCGGATTGGTGAGCACGTGGTCGATCCCCTGCCACAACGCCGCGGTGTCCCGGATGTAGTAGAGGCCGATGTTGGCCAGTTTGGAGATGGGGGTCGACGGTTTCTCCACGATCCGCGTCATGTAGCCGGCCGCGTCCCTTACGACCACTCCGAACCGCTGGTAGTCCTCCACCTCCTTGGCCCAGATGATTCCATCTAGGCCAGGCCGCCTGACCAGGGTAAGGTCGGCTTCGAACACCGTATCTACGAAGATGATGAGGACCGGTTCCCGGACGTGGGGTCGCGCCAGATTGACGGCGCCGGCGGTGCCATCCTGCACCCGCTGCTCGATGAATCGGCCGGGGTAGGCATAGCGGGTCCGGGCGTACTGCTCCACCTGTTCCTTCAGGTGGCCGGTGATGAAGATCAGCTCCGTGACATCGAGTCCCGCCAGCCGGTCCATCACCCAGTCCATGACCGGACGCCCGGCCACCCTGAGCAGCGGCTTGGGGATGAGGTGGGTATGGGGTCGGAGCCGGGTTCCTTTTCCGGCGAGCGGGATGATCACCTGCATCGCGTCAGCTCCTTCCGTAGCGGTCCTCGAGCCGGACCAGATCGTCTAGTTCGGCCGTGGACGCCTCCAGCACGTCGGTGTCCACCACTGCCTCGATCTGGTGAACCAGCTTGGCCGGGATATGCACCGATTCCCCGGCCCGGAAGGGTCGGGCCTCCAGCGCTTCGCCCGGCCGGGTCCGCAGGATCAGCTCGCCGCGGAGCACGTGCATCGTCTCATCCTTGAAGTTGTGATACTGCAGGCTCAGGACATGGCCCGCCTTCACGTGCAGGATCTTCCCGACGTAGCGGCCGGTCCTGGCCCACACCAGCTCATGACCCCAGGGCTTGTCCACTCGGTACGGTACCTCGGCCATCTAGCGCTCCAGCAGGTGAAAGGTGTACGACGAGGGAGTGGTGATGCACGCCCGGATACAGACTCCGCAACCCACGCAGCCTTCGGCCTTGAGCACCGGGTAGCCGTCGGGGTCGCTGCTCAGGGCTCGATCCCCGACCGGACAGGCCTCCATACAGGCTCGACAGGCCGTGCCGGAGAAAGTAACGCAGCGCTCCGGCACCAGTTCCACCGCCGTGAGCCGGTAGCCCTTCCACCCCTCCGCCGGCACCGTCAGGGCCTCGGTCGGGCAGGCCTGGGCGCACGGCATGGTCTCGCACGCGATACAGGCCTGGATCGTGGGGTCCAGATAGGGGGTGCCGGCCTGGAAACCCCCGTCCGACGGTACCTTCCGGATCGCGAACGGAGGGCACACCGTCAGGCAGTCACCGCAGCGGGTGCAGGCCGCCAGGAAGGCCACCTCCGGCAGCGCCCCCGGGGGCCGGAGGTACCGTTCCGGGGCAACGGTCTCCTCCGCCTGCACCATCATCTGGTCCACCCACTGGCCCAGTGTGTTACGGAACAGGGCCCGGCGGTCGGAAAAGTCGTGCCACACAGCCTACCCCCTGCTCCACACCCGGGCGCCGGCCCGGGCTACCATGCCGGAGTGAATGAAAAGCTCCATCGGAAGCCGGCCCGGTCAGCCCCGGGGCCGGCATCCTGGGCCAGTTCCGGGCGGTTCACCCATAGCGGGAAGTCCGCCCGGGTAGTGAAGGTAGTCTGACCGATCCGATGCTCGCCCCGGATCCCCAGCCCGGCGTCGGCCAGGAACTGGGCCGTGGTGGCCGGTCCGAAGCTGTGCCCCAGGTCGGCAAACAGCGCCACCGTGAGCCGCCGGAACAGGAAGCCCCCGTGCCCGCGACCCGCCTGCCGCAGGGTGCGCTCCAGTTCCAGGTTCGCGGCAGCCAGCCCCCCCCCGGACAGATTGGGATCGAAGCCCCGGAGATCTCCGCCACCGGGCGCGTGATAGTTGAGGTCGGGACGCACCAGCAGCGCCCCCGTCGAACGCAGGAACGGGTTGCTGAGCTGTTCCAGCGGATCCGCCCCGGCCACATAGATCTGGCGCTGCTTGACCGGCGCCTCGCCGCTGGTCGCGAGCCCGGCATACACTCTCAACGCCAGCCCCAGCCGTGCGGAGAGGGCTCCTCGAGCGGTCCCCTCCGCCGTGATCCTGGTGTAGAACGGATCCAGGTCGCTGCGGCCGGTCGCCGTCGCCAGACCCGCGCGATGGTACGCCAGCCCGCCGGCCGCGGTGCCGTTCGCCGCGAGTGCCCAGCCGTTCACCAGGTCCCGCACCCCGGCGCCGAGCTGCAGCTCCACCGTCCCGGTGTCATCGTACTGGCCCCGGTCGAGATAGCGGAAGTCGTCCGGCTGCAGCCAGGTCAGGGTCGCTCCATAGGTGCGAACCGGACCGAAGCTGAAATGGCTCTTGCGCACCTTCTGGAGCGCCAGGCGAGCCCCATACCGTCCATCGACGTTGAACGCCTCCGCCGTCTCCGAAAGCCCGGCGCCGCGGAGCCACGTGGGGTTCCGCACCCGGAACCAGAAGTCCATGTCGTTCACGTCGCGGGCGCTGGCCCACCCGGTGCCCCAGCTGAGCTGGGTCAGGTTCTGCTCGAATCGTCCGAAGTAGTCCTCCCGGCTCCGCAGCCCGACGGTGAATCCCGCGGCATCGTTGTACCACACGGTCGGCAGCAGCCCCACGGTCCGATGATCCCGCGCGGTGCGCTGGCTGAACCAGGTATCGAAGTAGCGCTCCCGTTTTGGCTCACGACTGGGCCATAGCCAGCCGCGACGCCAGCTGTTGTTGAGCATGTTCCAGTCCCCGGTCCGGACCCGGGGGTCCAGCAGGACCGCCTTCGGTTTCGATCGGGTCATCACGGTGACCCATTCCCGCTCAGCCAAGCCGTCGGTCCGGACCACGGCGGTATCACTTTCACCCAGCACCCACACCTCGACCGGCAGCCGACCCGGCGCCTTCCGCACCACCTCGACCCGGGTCTCCCACCGCCCCGCCGAGTCGGCCAGCGGCCTCGGCTGAACCCGCCCGATGGCGTAGTCGACCAGGGGCGTGCCGTGGAGCTGCTGCCCGAACAGGGTCGACAGGTCCCGCCCCGACACCTCCTCGGCCACTTCCCTGAAGGCTGCCTCGTCGACGTGGTGATACATCCAGCGGGCGTAGAACGTCCGCATGATCCGGAGCAGGGCCTCATCACCCACCACGTACCGCAGCCGGTGGAAGAACAGCGCCCCGCGGCTGTAGATGCTGATATTGTAGCTGGCGAAGTCGCGGTAGTCTTCGCTGATCAGGCTGGCCGGCTCGGACTCGCCGTCCAGGTCCATCCCCGTCAGGAACGCCTCTTCCTCGCGGTAGATGTCGCGCCGTGGCTCCATGACCTCGTCGAACATCGCGCCCTGGAATTCGGTGAAGCCCTCATCGAGCCACCCCTCCCGCCACTCGTTGTTGGCCAGCAGGCCCATGGTGTAGTTGTGCCCCAGTTCGTGGACGATCAGGCCCTGGCTCGGTGACCCGTCGTGGACCATCATGGGAAACTCGGTCCCGCCTCCCTCGATCCGGTGCACGTTGCTGATCTGGGGCCATCCGAACTTGCCGTAGAAGCCGTCCAGCCACCGGAGCGCAATGGCGGTGCGTTGCACCGCGATCCCGTTGCCCCAGGTCGCCTCGTCCCCGGGCTGGTAAAGTACGTGAATGGCGACATCGCCCCAGTACCCGCCCTCGTAGCGATATCCCGGGTTCAGGCTGGCCGCCCAGTGATGCACGTTCTCGGCGTACCAGACCACCCGCTTGCGGCCTTGGGCCATGGGCCGGGGCGGACGCGGGGGGATGGGCGGTAGCCCTGCCCCAGCGTCAGCGCTCACGGTCGCGACGCAGTTCGGGCCCCTGGCCTCAAAGCGCGGCGCGTCGGGATACCAGTCCCGCTGGTACTCGATCTCGGCCCCGGGGACCTGATTGGCCCGCGCCCAGCCCGGGTCGCCGCAGATCGGCACCCCGGTGGCCGCGATGACCTGATCCTCGGCGAGGTCGAGGTCCACCAGGTAGGTGGCGAACTCGCCGTAGAACTCGCCGCCCGGATACAGCGGGTGCTCATTCCAGCCGTAGCGATCGTAGACCACGACCTTGGGATACGACTGGGCAAAGTCGAAACGCCGGCCCTGCCGTCCCTGCCGCCGCGGCACCGTGGAGGGTCGGGCATCCCAGTCGAGGTCCACCGTCATCGAATCGCCCGGGGCCAGCGGCCGCGGCAGCGGATAGCGGGCGACGGTGCTGTCGGGTGCGAAGGGCCAGGTCGGCTCTATCGCCTCACCCATGATCCGGGCGTTCCGGACGTGGTTGAATCCGTAGTCAGGGTCGCGCAGATGGTTGAAGCGGCGCCGGCGCTCCACCGAGTCCGCGTCCGCCCACCGCGAGCCCGGTCGGAAGGCGTTCAGATGCAGATGAAACGAGACTGTGCGCAGGGTATCCGGGGAGTGGTTGATGTAGACCATGCGCTGGGTGCCCGAGAGCACTCCTGCAGCCTCGTCCAGCGAGGCATGGATCTCGTAGCGTACTCCCTGCTGCCAGTAAGGCGGCCGGGGGGAGACAGCCGCCGGAAGCTGCAGCGCCAGGACGGCCAGGAGGGGTCCGTTCATGACCTATGATACCTTGACGGGGAAGCAGCCGGAAAAAGCCGAGGGGCCGGTGGAGACCGGCCCCCTAAGAGGATGAGCTGCCCAGGTTCAGCGGCGGGCTACCTTCCCAACAGTTATTGCGAGGGCGCGGCTTTTCCCGCGCGAAGCAAGGGATGCGCCCGAAGCAATCCCGCAAACTCCGCTCGGAAGTCCGGGGATTGCTTCGGCCCCTTCGGGGCCTCGCAATGATCGAATCGTGAGCCGGAGTCCCTTGCGCAGAGCTGCCCTAACGAGCCAGCAGCGCGCGCCTCAACTGAGTCATCCGGCGCCGGACCGATCCGTCGAACACCCGGTCGCCGACCCGAACCACCAGCCCGCCCAGGATCGCCGGATCCTCGTGAAAGTGGGGCAGCACTTCCTTCCCCACCACCTGGGTGAGCCGCTCGGCGATCTGCCGCCGCAGCTTGGCGTCCGCCGGGCGGGCCACGGTGACCGCGGCCCGAACCCGGTTCAGCTTGCGATCCAGCAGACCCAGGTAGGCCTGCGCCATCTCGCCGAACAGGCCCTGCCGACCCCGCTTCACCACCGCGCCCAGGAACAACACAAACTCCCGTGGCGCCTTGGGCAGGGCCTGTTCCAGAATCGCCGCCTTCTGGGGCTTGGTGACCCGGGGTGAGCTCAGCACTGCCGCCACCGTTGGGGCGGCCGCGATGCCGTGCGCCACCGCATCCAGCAACTCGCCGTAGCGCGCCGTCGCTCCGCTCTTCTCCCCGAGTTCGAACAGCGCCTCGGCGTAGTTCCGGGCGATGGACTCCGACCTCAATTGGCCTTCTCCAGCGACGCCAGGTAGCGCTCGACCAGCGACCGGTCGGCCGGGCCGTCCAGCCGCTGGCCGATCAGCTTGGCCGCCGCGGCCAGTGACAGATCCACCGCTTCCCGGCGGAGCTCCACCAGGGCCTTGTCCCGCTCGGCGGTGATCTCCCGTCGGGCCCGGGCGAGAATCTCATCCTGCTCGTGGCGGGTCTTCTCGATCGCCCCGCTTCGCTCCTTCTCCGCAGCCGCCTTGGCTTCGGCCAGGAGCGCCTGGGACTGGGCCCGGGCCTCGGCCAGCATCCGCCGGTTTTCCTCCAGCAGCCGCCGGGCCTCGGTGTTCGCCTGCTCGGCCTCATCCAGCTGCCGGGCGATGGTGCGCTCCCGGTCCTCGGTAGCCTTGAGGATCGCCGGGAAGGCGAACTTCTTGAGCAGGAACAGGAGCGTCACAAAGACGATCCAGGTCCAGATGATCAGCCCACTGTTGACCGCGAACGGCGTCGGAGCTCCAGCCGTGCCGTGCTCCGCCTCCTGGGCCAGCATGAGCAGCATGGTGGTCATGGCAGCCGTGCCTTCACCTTAGATGAGCTTGAACAGCAGGGCGAAGACCAGCGCGATGATCGTGGCGCCTTCCAGCAGCACCGCGAACAGCAGGCCGGCGCCGCGGATCTCCCCCGCCGCTTCCGGCTGCCGGGCGATGGACTCGGCCACGGAGCCACCGATCCGACCCAGGCCGATGCCGGCACCGACAATCGCCAGACCCACACCGATACCGGCGCCGAGCCAGCCGAAATTGGGCACCGCGGCGGCGGGCTCCTGCAACAAGGCAAGCATGTTCAGCATGTCCATCTCCAGAGAGACCGTGGGAGATCAGGAGTCGAATCGCGTCCGCCGGCCGCTGCCCGAGTCTCCCGGCTCGGCGCCATCACCGTGGCTCACCAGTGCCCGAAGGCAGTGAGCTTTACCCACCATCCGGTGGGTTACCGGATCAGGAAGGTCGGACCGCGCCGCCTGATCCCCGCCGGCCTATACCACCGCCGGTCTGTACGCCCCCACGCTCGGCGGACCGAACGCCTCGAAGGACTCGACTCGAAGGACTCGACCCCCGACTGGGGCCCCCCCGAAAAAAAGATCCGGAAAAACCGCCCCGCCCCACCATCCCGAAACCGCACGCCGGATCATTCCGTCGCACCCCCCGGCGGGCGAAACGACGCGACTAGTGCTCGTGCTGCATCAGGCCGATGAACACCGCGCTCAACAGGGCGAAGACGTACGCCTGCAGCAGGGCCACGATCAGCTCCAGCCCCATGATCGCCACCACCAGCGCGGCCGTCGTGACCCCGATGCCGTAACTCCACAGGCCCAGATTGCCGAACAGGAACACGATCCCGAACAGGGACAGGATCACGAAGTGCCCGGCCGTCATGTTGCCGAAGAGACGCACCGCCAGCGCGAACGGCTTCACCAGCTTGCCGAGCATCTCCAGCGGCGCAAGCGCGATCGACAGGATCGCCGCCGGCGCCCCGTGCAGTCCGGGGACGTGCATGAAGATGGTTCCCAGGTATCCCTTGGGGCCCAGCTTGAGGAATCCGGCAATCTCCACCACCAGAAAGACCACAACGGCGAGCGCCACGGTCACCGCAAGGTTTCCGGTCGGCGTGGCCATGTGCGGCAGGAGTCCCAGCAGATTGCAGTACAGGACCAGGAAGAACAGGGTGATGATCAGCGGAGCGAACCTGGCCCCATCATGGCCGATGTTGGCGATGGCGATGTCGTTCCTGACCCACAGGACCAGGCCCTCCACGGCTCCCGCGAACCCGCGGGCCGGCTTCCCGGCGCCGGCCCGGGCGACCGAACGCCCAGCCGTCCACATGCTGATGAAAACCAGGAGCGCCGCCAGTACCAGCAGGATCCCGTGCCGGGTTGGACCCAGCGAGAAGTCCACCGGATACCGCAGATGGCACCCCGGGATAGGTTGACCCCACAGCTCACACCCATCCGCCGTGTGATGCAGGATCATCTCACCGAGATTCAGGCCTTCCTGAAGCAGCATCATCGGAGCAACCGCACCTCGAGAAAGAGCAGCGGAACCGTCACACCCAGATAGCCGAACGCGCTGGGGATCGGCGCGAAATGCACCCCATCGACCAGCACCGCCGCCAGCACCAGCGCCACGCCCGCCAATCTCAGCCCTGCGCCTGCGGCATATCCCTTCAGGAACGCCGCATGACTCCCGTGGAATCCACGGCGCAACGCGCCCACCGCGACAACCTGCAAGCCGGTCGCAAGCAGTCCGAAGCTGATGCCCGGCAGGAGAGCTGTCACTCCGAACCGTACCCCGAGGGCTGCCGTCACCAGCAGTGTCAGCGCAACCCCGGTCCCTACCAGGCCTCTCACGCGCCTCCCTGAGGGTCGGCTGGCTCCCGTGAGCGCGTCCGTCGGCGCTCGGATTCGGACCCGGCCTGGTCGCTCCGCACCTTCAGGAACACCCACACCACAGCCAATCCGGCGCCCAACAGAGTTCCTATGATCGTGAGTATGAGCCTGGTGCCGAACCAACGGTCGAGCAGGTATCCCGCACCCGCGAACACCATGATACTGAACGCGAAGCTGTAGCCCAGCGCATCGTACCGCGGCGCCTGGCTAAGCTCGCGCCCGACCGGCTTTTCCGGCTTCATAGGCCGGCGAAAACTACCGGCTTGTGAAAAATTTCGCAAGCAAAGATCGAGGCCATTCGCCACCTCCCGCGACTCCATGTTTGGACCGCCGGACGTCCCCCCCCTGCACCCCCGAGCCCGGTTTGCCCGGCCACCCAAAACCCGCTAACCTCCGATCCGTATATGGACTTCGCCGGCCGGTGCCGGGGTCCCGTTCCTTGTTTCCTGTTCCCCGGTCCCACACCCGGCCCCATGACCACCACCAGACCCGGTCAGCCCTCCGACGTCGAGCAGCTCGAGCACCTTGCCGCGGCCGCGGCCCAGCTTCGGGCCCAGGTGGCCCGCCGGATCGTGGGTCAGGCCGATGTGGTGGAGGGCATCCTGACGGCGATCCTGGGCGGCGGCCACGCCCTCCTGATCGGCGTGCCAGGCCTGGCGAAGACCCTGATGGTGTCCACCGTGTCGGAGGCCCTGAACCTCTCCTTCAACCGGGTCCAGTTCACTCCCGACCTCATGCCGAGCGATATCACCGGCACTGAGATCATCGAGGAAGACCTCACCACCGGCAAGCGGGCCTTCCGTTTCGTGCACGGGCCCATCTTCGCCAACGTGGTCCTGGCCGACGAGATCAACCGCACCCCTCCCAAGACCCAGGCCGCCCTGCTGCAGGCCATGCAGGAGCACCAGGTCACTGCCGGCGGGCAGACCTATCAGCTGCCGGAGCCGTTTTTTGTGCTGGCCACCCAGAACCCCATCGAGCAGGAAGGCACCTACCCCCTGCCCGAGGCCCAGCTCGACCGGTTCATGCTGGAGCTCCGGGTCGGTTATCCCACCCGGACCGAGGAGGAGGCCATCGTGGAGCAGACCACCGGGGCCCGGGGTGGGGAGCTGGAACCGGTGCTCGACGCCGCCACCCTCCGCAGAATGCAGGAGCTGGTACGCCGTATTCCCGTGAGCCGGCAGCTGGTCCGCTCCGCCGTGCTGCTGGCCCGGATGAGCCGCCCCGGAGATGCCGATGCCCCCGCCTACGTCAAGGAGTTCGTGGAGTGGGGCGCCGGTCCCCGGGCCTCGCAGTACCTGGTACTCGGCGCCAAGGCCCGGGCCGCGCTGGCCGGACGCCCCATGGCTGATCTGGACGACGTGAAGTCGGTGGCCCTCTCCGTACTGCGCCACCGGATCGTGACCAACTTCGCCGCCGAGGCCGCCGGCCGCACCAGCCACGATCTGGCCCGCGAGCTGATCGCCGCTCCGGCATGGTGCGCGTAGGCGCTCATTGGCAATTGGCCTTTGGCCGTCGGCATTCAGCCGTTGGCTGGGGTTGGGGCTCCGTCGATTCTTCGCCGATGACCCTCGGCTGACGGCCAAGGGCCAACAGCCCACAGCCAACGGCCAACGTCGCCCGTCGACCCGCCCGCCTGTCCCCACCCCCCTGCCCCAAAATCCCCCCCGTGCCCCCCCGCGGGCAAAGCGGCTTGCAGGGTAAGTTGGCGGGGACCCCCGTACAAGA
>CALMOP010000290.1 GCA_937871775.1 uncultured Gemmatimonadota bacterium
TCGGCCTGACCCCAGCACGCCGCGCCACCCGCGGTCAGGATGCCACAGGAGTGGCCGTAGCCAGCCGACAGCTGTTCCACCCGGGCGCCGTCCAGCGCCAGCTCGGGACTGGGGTGAGCCCAGGCCTGGTTCAGGAGCCCGGCCTGCCCCGACCCATTGTTGCCCCAACAGTAGATCTGACCGGTGGTGGACCGCCCGCAGGTCTGATCGGCGCCGCCCGTGAGGTCCACGAACGGCACTCCGCCGACCACCACCTCGGGAGCCACCCGGCGGAGGCTCTCGCCGTGGCCGGTCTGCCCCAGTCCGTTGTCCCCCCAGCAGTAGACACTCCCGCCGGCCGTCAGGGCGCAGCTGTGCCAGGACCCGGTGGCCACCGCGGTGAACCCGCCCGGCTGGAGCAGCACCGGCGCGTAGTTGGCCTCGGAAACCCCACTGCCGACCGCGCCATGATAGTTGCCCCCCCAGCAGTAGAGCGACTGATCCCGGGTCACCCCGCAGCTGTGCTCCCCGCCGGCGCTGATCCCGGTGAAGCGGCCCTCGACCCGGGTAAGCCGTTCCGGCACTTCGGACCCGCCGCCGCCCAGTTTGGCACCGGCGTTGGAGCCCCAGCAATAGGCCTGGTCCCGCAGCGTCAGGCCACAGGCGTGATCGCCTCCGGCCGACAGTGCCCGGAAGGGAACCGGGTTACCCAGCGGGGCGGGCACCGGTGTATCCGAGGTGTGGTCCAGCCCCAGCTGCCCCTTGTCGTTGGCGCCCCAGCAATAGACCTCGCCCCGGCGGGAGAGGCCGCACGAAAAACTCCCCCCCGCGCTGATCCAGGCGAACCGCACCTCCCCCTGGACCGGGGCCGGTACCAGGGAGAAACCGCCGATGGTCCCATCCCCCAGTTGCCCCCGGTCGTTCCAGCCCCAGCACCAGCCGGCACCTTCCGGGTCCACGCCGCAGCTGTGGCTGTATCCCGCGCTCAGGGTCAGGAAGCGGTGATTGCCCTCGACCACGGCTGCCTCGGGACCACCGCCACGGAGCGAGGTGCCCGTCATCCCGTACTGGCCCCAGCAATAGGTCTGCCCGTCGTCCGCGATGACGCAGGTGTGGTTGTAGCCAGCGGCAACGCTGCGAACCGTCAGCCCCGACCCAGCGACCATGGGCCGGTAAATCGGGACGGTCGACGCCGGGTCCACCTCGCCGGCGCGGTTGGCTCCCCAGCAACGGAGCAAGCCACCCGGCGCAATGGCGCAGCTGTGATCGGGGCCGAGCGCGAGGGGAACCGGAGCAACGGATACGTAGGTCGCGGCGGCGCTGGCGGTGAGCGGAGCCAGTCCCGAAACCGCCACCGTCAGGGTCATCGGCCCGGCGCTATCGCCCAGCACCCACACCGAGGCCGCTCGGCCGTCGGCCCCGGTGACCCCGAGCGGGGTGCGGGCCGCGCCGCTGCCGCGGTCCGGCGTGAAGCTGACGGAAATGGACGGGACGTCGTTGCCGTACTGATCCTGCAGCCACACCGCCACCGTCCGCTCCAGCGGCTGACCCACCAGCGTGGTCTGACTGTCCCCCTGGACCAGGGTGATCGTCGCCGACTGGTCGGCCCGGGCCACCGCCCGATAGCTCACCGAGTCGAACCCCGACGCCACCGCACTCACGGCGAAGTTGCCGGCCCGGGTCGGCAGGGTCCAGACCGCCGTCGCCTGGCCGTCCGCACCGGTGGAGGAGGTGACCGGATCCACTGATCCGGCGCCAGCGGGGGTGGCGAAGCGCACCAGCACCCCCGGGACCGGATCGCCGAACTTGTCGGTCACCAGCAGGGTGAGCGCCGTATCCAGCGGCTGCCCCGCGGTCCCCTGCTGCAGGTCCCCGGTGACGATCCGGATGGCCGTCGGCACCGGGCGGGGACCGGTGGATTCCTCGCTGCAGCCCAACACCCACAGCACCACCAGGATGGCCACCGGGTGGCGGATCGTGCTGGACCCTGCGGGGAGAACTCGCATCGCTGGCGCGCTTTGCAAACGGGGGGATAATGATGCAACTTGGCGAGCCACGTGGGACCCGGCAAGGGTACTTGACGCACCCTTGCGACCGCGGGGGGCCCGATCACCACTCGTTCCATGAGGCGACCATCAGAGGTCATGCCCACGACTCGGGGCTATTACGATAAGATGATGTCATCCAATAGGTTAGGGCGATCTGTGGATCCCGATCAAGATTTCGCCCCTACCGAGCCGTGCCGCGAGTCCATCGACGCGTTGCCGAGTGCCATGCTGAGCGTAGAAATTCCGCCAGCCGTACTGGCCTGCTTCCGGCCGGCGCCCGGGCGCCGTCGGTCTGCGGGCGCACCCTAACAGGAGCCCGTGTTGTGAAAACCTACCAGATGTACGTCGATGGCAAATTCTGCGATGCCGCCAGCGGCAAGACCTTCAACGTGTTCGATCCGGCCACCGAGGAAGTGATCGCGACCTGTCCCGCTGGAGAGGCCGCGGACGTGGCTCGCGCCGTCGCGGCGGCGAAGCGGGCCTTCTACGGCGGGTGGCGGGGCACCAGCGCCCAGGAGCGGGGCCGCATTCTGCTTCGGCTGGCCGAGCGCATCCGGGCCCGTCGGGACGAGCTGGCCAGGATCGAAACCCTCAACTCCGGCAAGCCGATTGTCGAGTCGGAATACGACATGGACGACTCGGCGACCTGCTTCGAGTATTACGGCGGCCTGGCCACCAAGATCAACGGCGAGGTCATCCAGGTACCCGCCAACGCCGTGGTGATGGCGGTGAAGGAGCCGATGGGCGTGGCGGGGCAGATCATTCCCTGGAACTACCCACTCGCCATGGCGGCCTGGAAGCTGGGTCCGGCGCTCGCGGCCGGCTGTACGGTGGTGATCAAGCCCGCCGAGCAGACTCCGCTCAGCCTGCTGGACCTGGCCCGCGACTTCGAGGCCATCGGGCTGCCTCCCGGTGTGGTCAACGTCGTGACCGGCATGGGGCCCGAATGTGGCGGACCGATCGTGGCCCATCCCGACGTCCGGAAGATCGCCTTCACCGGGTCCGCCGAGGTCGGCAAGATCATCATGCGGAGCGCGGCGGATCAGCTGAAGCGGGTCTCGCTCGAGCTGGGCGGCAAGTCGCCCAACATCTTCTTCAGCGATGCCGATTTCGAGGCGGCGGTGGATGGCGCGCTGTTCGGCGTGTTCATCAACCAGGGCGAGGTCTGCTCGGCCGGAAGCCGGGTGCTGGTGCAGCAGGACATCTACAAGAGGTTTGTGGACGCCTGCGCCGCCAAGGCGAAGACCATCAAGGTCGGTCCCGGCATCGAGCGGGAGACCAAGATGGGTCCCCTGGTGAGCGCCGAACAGCGTGATCGGGTGCGGAGGTACCAGGAAATCGGGAAGCGGGAGGCGAAGGTCGCCGCGGGCGGCGGGGCGCCCAAGGGCAAGGGCTGGTACGTCGAACCGACGATCTTCTACGACGTCGACAACAGCGCCACCATCGCCCAGGAGGAGATCTTCGGGCCGGTCATGAGCGTCATCCCCTTCAAGGATGAGGCGCACGCCCTCGAGATCGCCAACGCCACTCCCTATGGCCTCGCCGCCGCGGTGTGGACCCGCGACATCTTCAAGGCGTTCCGGGTGGTCAAGGGCCTCGAGGCCGGCATCGTCTGGGTCAATCACATGCAGCCCACCATGCTGGAAGCGCCCTGGGGCGGCTACAAGATGTCCGGCTTCGGCCGCGAGCTGGGCCATTGGGGGGTGGAGGAGTACCTCGAGACCAAGCAGATCTACATCAACCTTGATGAAGCACCGATCGGCTGGTACTAGGACTGCATCCAGCCTGGCCCCAGGGACTGGCCGGGTCCGGGACCCAACAGTCATTGCGAGGGCGCGGAGCGCCCGAAGCAATCCCCCTAACTCCGCTCGGAGGTAAGGGGATTGCTTCGGCCCCTTCGGGGCCTCGCAATGACCGAATCGGAGACGAAACCACCTGGGCAGAGTTTCCCTAACGCGATGGGGACGAGGTACGGGACCCGTTCCTGACCGCCGGGCCTGAGCCCTCCAGCAGCATCGGCCCCTCTCCCATCAGGGCCGCCCTCAGATCGCTCAGGGAGATGTCCTCCACTCGCTCGATCTTCCTGGTCATGCGCAGCTGCGAATTCGGCGGAACCATGACGCCCTCCTGGGGAGGAGAATCCCGGGCCCAACCCCTCCGGGCCGCCCGGCCTGGGTGACGCGCCCGGGCCCTCGCCTGGAGGGACCGTCAGCCGATCCGGGATGGGGCCGGGCGTCATGGCAGCAACGCGCCGGGCCGGTCGGTATTCTCACTCGCGACGCCGTCGCCACCGCCGGAGCCGGCAATGAAACCGCCGCCCCGGGGACCTCCCCCGGGGCGGCGCGCAACCCGATCGGCGCTTACTTCACGGTCACTGGAATCTCGCGCGGCCTGGCCTGCTCGGCCTTGGGCAGCGAGACCGTCAGCACCCCGTTCTCGAACCGGGCGTCGATCTTCTGTCCATCCAGGGTGTCGGGCAGAGTGAAGGAGCGCTCGAACACCCCGTAGCTCCGCTCGTAGCGGTGCACCTTGGTGGTCTTCTCCTCCGCGACCTGCTTCTTCTCGCCCCGGATCGTCAGGGTGTGATGCTCCAGCGTCAGCCGCACATCATCCCGGGACAGGCCGGGCAGCTCGACCGAGATCTTGATGCCTTCCGCATCCTCGAAGACATCGGTCGGCGGAATCCAGGCCGCGGTCAGGACATCGCCGGGTTCGGTGGCGAAGGGCCAGCCGTTGAGAGCGGTATCGAACATCTGGCTGAGGCGCCGGAAATCGGCGGGGCGCCGGACTACGAGCGTCATACGGACCTCCGAAGTCATTCTGGGTGAAGGATCGGCCCGGCGACCCCGGACGGGTCACCCGCCGAACCGACCAGGCCAGAACGCATTCGGCGTACCAGTGATTCCAGGCCATGATGACAGGCCTGGCCGGAATTGGCGCCATTTGCTGACAGAGAATGTCGAGTTGACCGTCAGGGTGTCAGGGAACAGCCGTGATATCGGCTCCGGTACGGCGGGTCCGGTCCTCGTCGCCCAGGCGCCGGATGGCGACCATCACGAATTCCGCGATCTCGCGGTAGGTCGCGGCGATCGGTGGGGCGTCGGTGAATGCCTGGAAATCCAGCGCCGGGCCGAACCACAGTCGGTAGCCCTCGCCGCCGTGGATGCGGCGGGAGAGAATCTCCCCGAACGTTGGTGGCAGGCCGCCGATGAACAGGGGCACGACCACTGGACGGCTCATGTGGATCAGCCGTCCGATGCCTGTCTGGGGCGCCAGGAAGCTGTAGGGATCGGGGTCCTGGTTCCGGGTGCCCTCGGGATGAAATCCGATCAGCCGGCCGGGCCCCTCCCGGGCCAGGTCGGCCAGAACATGAAGTGACCATTGGTCGAATCGGACCCTGCGTCGCTCGTGGAAGAACGGAGGGAACATCGACCAGAACGCCACGCTGCCGTTCAGGATCACCCCCCCCGGTCGCTGATAGAAATAGCGGCCTCGCACCGGGAAGTTGATCGAGCGCCAGCCATCGAGCCGCCGAAACAGGTAGCTCATCATCACATACAGATCCCACATGGTCCGATGATTGGCGACCACCACCAGGGGCCGGTCCCGTGAGGTGGCCCGCACATGGTCGAGGCCGTGCACCTCGAGGAGGGGATCGGCCAGCCACAGGATCCACCGCGAGGTGATCCCCCGCTGGCAGTGGAGCCAGAGGGGCTGCCACGGGGAGTGCTGCATCCGCGCTGCGAGCCGGACGGCGATCCGCTCGAAGCGGCACAGGGATTCGAGGGGCGGTTGGGGAAACATCGAGCCCAATGTTAACCACCGGACCGCGGTCCCGCCGCGAGCTTCGGTCCACACCCAAACGCCGGAGTGTGTTGCTGCGCTGGTGAAGTCAGACCGGCCGCGGCCTCATGGGCATTCAGGGCTGATAGGGCCCGACCAGCTTGGGTGGAGCCGGTGCCGCTGGCGGACTGATCCGGCCCACTGGAACCCGAGTCCACTGCTCTCCGTACATCCCGACCACCAGTCGTGGTGACACTGACGGTGCAGTCTGGCACATCAGCGATTCAGGGTTAGCTTCTGCCGTAGTCTTCCCCTTCCCCGGAGTATGCCAGTGGAACGCCGCGATTTTCTCCAGTTCACCGGCATGGCGGCCGGAGCGGTGCTGCTGACCCCGCGTGGCAAGCCCTGGTCGGGCTCCCTGAGCGCCATCCCCAGCGCGGACAAGAAGGTCCTGGCGGACGTGGCCCTCAACCAGGCCCGCTCGCTCGGCGCCAGCTATGCCGACGTACGGATCGGCCGCTACCTCAATCAGTTCATAAGCGGGCGCGAGACCAAGATTCAGAACGTGGTGAACACCGAGTCCTACGGCGTCGGCGTCAGGGTAATCGCCAATGGCACCTGGGGCTTCGCGGCGACCGATGAGGTGACCCCTGACGGCATCGGCCGGGCGACCGCTCAGGCAGTGGCGATCGCCAGGGCCAACGCCCGGCTGCAGACCGAGCCGGTGGAGCTGGCCCCCCAGAGGGGCTATGGCGAAGTGAGCTGGCGTACTCCGATCGAGAAGAGCGCGTTCGACATCTCGATCAAGGAGAAGGCCGACCTGCTGACCGCCGTGGGTGACGCCGCCCTCAAGGCCGGGGCCAGCTACATCTACACCGGACTGTTCCTGGTCAACGAACAGAAGTACTTCGCCTCGACCGACGGCAGCTACATCGATCAGGACATTCACCGCACCTGGCCCAATTTCCAGATCACGATCGTCAATCAGGACACCGGCAAGTTCGAACAGCGGGACGCCATGTCCGCGCCGGTCGGCATGGGGTGGGAGTACCTCGCGGCCCGCCCCGGCGACAAGCTCACGACCCCGGCGGGAGTGCTGGTCTACGGCAACAGCTACGACATGCTCGAGGACGCCCGGCTCGCCGCGCAACAGGGGAAAGAGAAGCAGGCCGCCAAGTCCGTCGAGGCGGGCAAGTGGGACCTGGTCCTGGACCCCTCCCACGCCTGGCTGACGATCCACGAATCGGTGGGTCACCCTCTGGAACTGGACCGGGTGCTCGGCTACGAAGCCAACTACGCCGGCACCAGCTTCGCCACGCTTGACAAGTGGCGCTCGAAAGCGTTCAAGTACGGCAGTCCGCTGGCCAACTTCGTCGCCGACAAGACCCAGCCCCACTCCCTGGGCGCAGTGGGCTACGACGACGAGGGGGTCGGGACCGGCGAATGGGACCTGGTCAAGGACGGCATCCTGGTCGGCTACCAGGCCATCCGGGACCAGGCCCGGATCCTGGGTCTGCACGCCTCCCACGGCTGCTGTTACGCCGACAACTGGAGCTCGGTCCAGTTCCAGCGGATGCCCAACGTGTCGCTCCGGCCCGGGACCAAGCCGCTCACCCCGGCCCAGATGATCAGCGGCGTGGAGAAGGGCATCTTCATCGTCGGCGACGGTTCCTGGTCCATCGATCAGCAGCGCTACAACTTCCAGTTCGGCGGGCAGCTGTTCTACGAGATCCGCAAGGGCAAGATCGTGGGCATGCTGCGCGACGTGGCCTACCAGTCCAACACCCAGGAGTTCTGGAACGCACTCGTCGGGATCTGCGACCGGCGGGATTACCGGCTCAACGGTTCCTTCTTCGACGGGAAGGGCCAGCCCCCCCAGATCAGCGCCGTGTCCCATGGCGCCTCCACCGTCCGCGTCAACGGCGTGAATGTCATCAACACCGCCCGGAAGATTGGATAGCCCGATGCCCGAACTCACGGAATCCCAGGCCCGCGAACTGCTGGACCGGACCCTCAAGCTGTCCCAGGCCGAGGCCTGCGAGGTCAACATCGGCGGCAACCGCGGCGGCAATATTCGTTATGCCCGCAATACGGTTTCCACCGCCGGCGCCACCGAGGACCTCACCCTGGTGGTGCAGTCCTTTTTCGGCAAGCGCAGCGGGGTCGCGACCGCCAACCAGTTCGACGCGGACACCCTGGAGCGTACGGTACGGGCCTCCGAGGAGCTGGCCCGGCTGGCCCCGGATGACCCCGAATCGATGCGACCGCTGGGCCCCCAGGAATACCTGGCCGTGAACGCGGCCTACAATGACCAGACGGCAGCCCTTACCCCGGAATACCGCGCCACGGCGGCGGAGGCCAGCATCACCCCGGCCAAGAGCCGGGACTGCGTGGCCGCCGGGTTCCTGCAGGATGGGGCCAACTGGCAGGCGATGGCCAATTCCGCGGGGCTGTTTGCGTACCACCGCCAGACCAGCGTCAATTTCTCGGTGACCATGCGGGCCAGCGACGGGACCGGCTCCGGCTACGTGGAGCGCGATTTCAACGACGTGTCCCGATTCGACGCCGGCGCGACCTCGGCGATCGCCATCGAGAAGGCAGTGGCCTCGCGCGAGGCGAAGGCGATCGAGCCGGGCAAGTACACCGTGATCATGGAACCCACCGCCGCGGTGGAACTGCTGCAACCGCTGATCTTCTCCCTTGATGCCCGCGACGCCGACGAGGGCCGGAGCCCCCTGTCCAAGCCCGGTGGAGCCACCCGACTCGGGGAGCGGCTGGTGGACGAGGCGGTGACCATTCGCTCCGACCCGGCCCACCCCGACATCCCCACCTCACCCTGGGGACAGGACGGCCGACCCTACGAACGGACCAGCTGGATCGAGAAGGGCGTGATCCAGAATCTCTTCTACTCCCGCTACTGGGCCGAGAAGCAGGGGAAGCCGGCCATTCCGGCCCCGCCCAACTTCATCATGGATGGCGGCAGCGCCTCGCTGGAGGAGCTGATCCGGGACACCGCCCGCGGGGTCCTGGTGACACGGTTCTGGTACATCCGGTACGTGGATCCCCAGACCCTGCTGCTCACCGGCTTGACCCGGGACGGGACCTTCTACATCGAGGATGGAAAGCTCAAGCACGCCATCAAGAATTTCCGCTTCAACGAGTCGCCGATCATCATGCTGAACAACGTGGACGCCTTGGGTCAGCCCACTCGGATACAGGGAAGCATGGTGCCGCCGATGCGGATACGGGACTTCACCTTTACCAGCCTGTCGGACGCGGTGTGAGGCGGTAAGGGCGGTAGCGGCGGTACGGCGGTAACGGGAGGCCCTCCGAATCCTGCCGCCATTACCGCGCCACCGCGCCTACCGCCGCTGCCGCCCCTGCCCCATGGCCCGCTTCACCTTCACCCGGCTGCAATACCTCTCCGGGGACTGGGACGTCGACCAGCGCATGCCGGCGAACCTGCTGCACTCCCTGGCGGAATACACCACCATCGATCTCGACCCCCGGGAGCGGGTCGTCCCGCTGGCCAGCACCGGGGTCTTCGACGCGCGATTCGCCTATCTCGCCGGCCACCGCCTGGTGCAGTTCAGCGGCACCGAACAGGAGAATTTCCGGCGCTTCGTCCGGGGCGGGGGGTTCGTGCTGGCGGACGACTGCAACCACGACATCGACGGGCTGTTCGCGCGCTCGTTCGAGGTCGAGATGGCCGCGATCTTCGGGCCCGAGGCGCTGACCCGGCTGCCCGTCTCGCACGACCTCTACCGAGCCTTCTTCAACTTCCCGGATGGCCCCCCCACCACCGGCCTGGAACTCAACGGCTGGGGCGATGACCTGGTGCATGAGTATCTCAAGGGCATCGTCCTCGACGGCCGGGTCGCGGTGCTGTACAGCAACAAGGACTACGGCTGTGAATGGGACTACGACTTCCGCAACAAGCGTTTCCTGGCGGAAGACAACACTCGGTTCGGGGTCAACATTGTCACCTATGCCATGCTCGCCTGAGTCACCGCGGGAGCGGGACCGTCCCGGGCGCGAAGCGGAGGCCACAGGCTCGATCTCGACCTCTCGGGCCCCAAGATGACCGCCATCGACCGACTCACCGATGTCGAGCTGGTGCTGGACCGCCTGGCCGGACTCCGCGCCGAGGTCGCCCGGGTGATCGTGGGCCAGGAGGCCGTCGTCGAGGAGCTGCTGCTGGCCCTGCTGGCCGGGGGACATGCCCTGCTCGAGGGCGTCCCCGGTCTGGCCAAGACGCTGCTGGTCCGAACCCTGGCGGCGGCCACCGCGCTGTCGTTCCGCCGGATCCAGTTTACCCCGGACCTGATGCCCTCCGACCTGCTCGGCACCGAAGTGCTCGAGGAGGATCACGCGACCGGGAAGCGGTTCTTCAAGTTCAACCGCGGTCCCGTGTTCGCGCAGATCGTGCTGGCGGACGAGATCAACCGCACTCCACCCAAGACCCAGGCGGCGCTGCTCGAGGCCATGCAGGAAGCGGCCGTGACCTACGGCGGCACGACCTACCGGCTGGAACAACCGTTCTTCGTGCTCGCAACCCAGAACCCGATCGAGCAGACCGGTACCTATCCCCTCCCCGAGGCGCAACTCGACCGGTTCCTGCTCTACCTTCGAGTGGACTACCCAACCGCCGTGGAGGAGCGGGAAGTGCTGGCCCGAACCACCGGGGCGGCGCTGCCCGAACCGGTGCCCGTCGCGGGGGCGGCGGACATCCTGCTGGCCCAGCAGCTGGTGCGCGAAGTGACCATCAGCGACGCCCTGCTGGACTACGTCACCCGGCTGGTCCGGGCCTCCCGGCCGGGGCATACCGATGTGGCCTCGGTGAAGGAGTGGGTCCGCTGGGGTGCCGGTCCCCGGGCCGGCCAGAGCATGATCCTGGCCGCCAAGGCCCGCGCCCTGCTGCAGCGTCGCTTGGCGGTGACCTTGGAGGATCTCCGGGCCGTGGCGGCCCCGGTGCTCAGGCATCGGATCCTGCTCAACTTCCGCGCCGAAGGCGAAGGCATGAGCCCGGACCAGGTCACCCGCACCCTGTTGGACCAGGTCCCGCTCCCCCGGAGTCCGCTGGCGTGAACGCCGGGGAGCCCACCCATCGGTTCGTCACCGTTCGAACCCTCGCCGCCGTCCGCGATCTCGAACTGGCCGCCCGCATCGTGGTCGACGGCGTGATGCTGGGCCGCCACAGCAGCCGGCGCGCCGGCGCCGGTCTCGAGTTCAGTCAGTATCGCAGTTACCAGCCCGGCGACGACCCTCGGCGGATCGACTGGCGGCTGCTGGCGCGGTCGGACCGCTACTTCGTCCGCGAGGCCGAAACCGAGACCAGCATCACGGTGCGGCTGCTGCTCGATGCCACGGGATCGATGGGACACCAGGAGGATGGGCATACCAAGCTCGACTATGCCCGCTACCTGGTCGCCGCGCTGGCCCTGCTGGCGCAGCGCCAGGGAGATGCCTTCGGCCTGTACCTCATCTCCCGGGGCGGGGTCGAAAGCCTCCCGCCGGCCCGGGGGCAGCGTCACCTGCATCGGCTGCTGCACCGGCTGGAGGATCTCGAGCCAGTGGGCGACTGGCCACCCTGGTTCGCGCTGGAACGGTCCCTGCTCCCCGACACACCGCGCGGCATCACCATTCTGGTCGGTGACCTGCACGAGCGTGAGGACGAGATCCGCACCGCCCTCCGGCGCCTCAGCGGCGCCCGCCACGACGTGGTCTGCCTGCGGATCCTGGGCCGACAGGAACTGGAGTTCGGGTATCGCGGCCCGGTGACGCTGGAAGACCTGGAGACCGGCCGCCGGGTCGATCTCGACGCCACCATGGTCGGGGCCATCGCCCGGGAGCGGCTGGCGACGCAGCTGGCCGCTCAGCGCCGCGATCTGGAAGAGCGCGGGGCAGCCCTGGTGACAGCCTGCCTGGACCAGCCCTTCGAGGTTCCGCTCCGCGAGTATCTCGCCCGGCGCGATCGGTTCGGCTGAGCCGGCGGCGATGTTCAGCTCCCCGCTCTGGCTCGCGGCCCTCGGCACCATCGCGATCCCGCTGCTGCTGCATTTCTGGAGTCGCCGCCCGCGGCGGATCCTCCGGGTCGGCAGCCTCCGCCACCTCCGGCAGCTGCCCGAGTCGCACGACCGGTCCACCCGGCTCACCGATGTGCTGCTGTTGCTGCTGCGGCTGGCGGTGCTGCTGCTGGTGGTGCTCGGGCTCGCGGGACCCCGCTACGGCGGCGCTCCACTGGGCCTCCCGGCATCGCTCACCCTGATCTCCCCCGACCTGCCCGAATCGCTGCGAGACTCGCTCCTGGCGGCCGGGGAGCCGATCCGGCTGCTGCTCCCGGGTCTGCCGGAGCCCGGCCCGGCCCTCGCGCATTCCACCGTTCTCGACACCCTCCCGCTGTGGACCGCCCTGGCCCAGGCTGACCGGCTGGTGCGCCCCGGGGGGCGGATCGAGGTGTACGCCGCTCCCCGCCTGAGCCGGCTGGGGGAGCAGCGCCCCAGTCTGCGGAGCCGGGTGGTCTGGCATCAGCCCATCAGAGCCTGGGAAACCCGCCTCTGGGTGGGCTACGCCGCGCCGCGAACCGATGACAGCGTGGTCGCGCTGGTGGGGACCGGTGGGCCGACCAGGACCGAGTACCGCCGTGTGGTGGTCGCAGATTCCAGTCGGCTTCCCGCGCCGGCCACCCTCACCGCCCGCGCCAACCGCCGGCTCGGCGTCAGCACCCCGGCCGAGGACACCGCGCTCAACCGGCGAGTCTGGTTGGCGATTCAAGTGGTCGCGGAAGCTTTGGGACAGTCGGCCCGGCTGGTCCCCGCTGGTGGCGAGATTGACACCGTGCTCTGGATCCCACCGGCCCTCGCGGCCGGCGACCGGCTGCCCGACTCGCTGCTGGCGCGCTGGCCCTGGCCCGCCCTCGGCCCCGATCGGGGAGATCCCCGCGAGGTGTCGATCCGCCAGGCCCTGCCCCAGCGGGGCCCCGCCGCACCGGCGGACCGCCCCGACCACGGCAGAGAACTGCTGTTGCTGGCCCTGCTGCTGCTGCTGCTGGAGCGGTGGATTTCCAGCCGGCCGGGAGACGCCGCATGATCACCATGGCGGGGCTGACCGGGCTGGCCCGGACTCTGCGCCTCGAACGGACCGCCGGGTACACCCTGCTGGGCGTCGGCGGAGGCGCCCTGTACGGCGGGCTGATCGGAAGCCCCGTCCCGCTGGCCGTCGGCCTCCTGAGTGGGGTTGCCGTGGCCCTGGCGGCGGATCGTTTCCAGCCGCTCAGCGCGGCTCAGGTTGCGGGCCATCTCGACCGCGTCTTCCCGGAGCTGGAAGAAAGCGCCACCCTGCTGCTGCAGGATCCGGTCGCCCTTCGGGGCCTGGGGCGAGTACAGCAGCAGCGCATCGCCGCCCGGCTCGACCTCGATCGGGCCCGGGCGACCCTGCCCCACCGGGACCTCCGCCGAGCGCTACTGCTGGGCCTGCCCATGCTCGCCCTGGGCGGTGCCCTGTTCCGGGCCGGAGCGCCGGTCGCCACGAATCCCGGGCGCCGCGCGGCTCCCCTTCCGGCGGCTCCGGCCATTCGGCGGGTATCAGTGGCCGTTCGCCCGCCGCGCTACACCGGCCGGGCCGCTCGGCAGCTCGACGCCATGGACCTCGAGGTCGAGGAAGGCAGCGTGGTACAATGGCAGGTCGAGGCGGCCGGGTCGGTGGCCGGCGCGTGGCTCGCCGGCGCGACCGGGAGCAGCCTCCCGCTCCAGCACCGGGGCGGGACCCACTGGATAGGGGAGGCCACCGCGTTCCGGTCGGAGCTGTTCAGGGTGAATCTGACGGGCCCGGACTCGACCCGGATCCAGTCCACCGACTTCCGCCTGGCGGTTCGACCCGATCGGCCACCGACGATCACGCTCCTTGAGCCCACCGGCCGGCGCAGCATCGCTCCGGATTCCATCGGCCCTCTGCCGCTGGTCGCGCAGGTGGAAGACGATTATGGCATCGACCGGGTCACCCTCAACCTCACGATCGCGAGCGGGCAGGGTGAGGCGGTCCGCTTTCGCCGGCTGCAGCTGGCACTCGCCGTCAAGCTCAGGGGGCCGCGCCAGACGCTGCGGGACCGGATGGACCTGCAGAAGTTCGGGCTCGGTCCGGGTGACGAACTGTACTTCTTCCTGGAAACCACTGACCGGCGGGAGCCAACGCCCAATCACAGCCGCTCCGAGACCGTCTTTCTCACAGTGCGGGACAGCACCAGTCCGGTCAGTTCCGACCTGGCTCGGATGGCGCTGGGCGCCCAGCCGGAGTATTTCCGCAGCCAGCGGCAGCTCATCATCGATACCGAACGGCTGCTGGCCGACTCGGCCGGTCTGGCCCGGCCCCGGTTCAGGGATCGGGCCAACGACCTGGGGATCGACCAGGGTCTGCTGCGGCTCCGCTACGGCCAGTTCCTCGGCGAGGAGCACGAAGAGGAGAGCAGCCACCTCGACGAGGTGCACCAGCACGACGTGGCCGAGAACGCCACTCTGCTCGGAGCAACCGTCAAGGAGAAGTTGCGGGCCGCGCTGGCCGCCATGTGGCAATCGGAGCTGCACCTGCGGACCGGTGATCCGCGGGGCTCCCTGCCCTACCAGAACCAGGCCCTCGATCTGATCAAGCAGATTCAGCAGGATGCCAGGGTGTACGTGCAGCGGGTGGGATTCGAACCACCTCCCATCGAGGTGGCCCAGATCCGGCTGACCGGGAAGCTGGTCGGTGTGGAGAGTCGCTGGATCAGTCATCGCACCACGACTCACGACTCCCTCATCGGGGTCCGTGCTGTCCTCGCGCTGCTGGATCGGCCCGGGGGCCACCGTCCCGAGCTCGCCGCTGCGCTGGAGACTGCCGGACGGGAGCTGGCGGCCCTCGCCGCCGACAGCCCCGGCCTGCTCCCGGTGCTGGGGGAGGTTCGCCAGCTGAGTGATTCTCTGCACCATGGAGCGGCCTGCCGCTCCTGTCGGCTACGGGTGGCCCGCGGTCTATGGCAGGTCATTCCTGACTCGGAATCCCGGCCCGTTCCCCAGGAGACCCCTCCCTCTCCGCTCGAAGTCCGGTTCCGGGTACTGCTCCAGGATGCCGCCCGATGACCACGCCGACCGTGCTCCTGGGAGTCGTTGCGATCGGCATGCTCGCCATCGAGTGGTTTCGCCTCGATGTCCGCCACCGGACGGCCCGAGTGTTGGGCGCCCTGGCCGCGGTACTGGCGCTGGGCGAACTGACCCGCGAGCCGGAGCCGGTGTGGCCTGCTCCCGCCCGGCCGGTCGTACCGGGCGGCCTGGTGCCGGAACTCGACGCGCCGCTGGAGGTCGAGACCGGGGCGCCCCTGGAGTTGCGGGGCCGGCTGGCGCTTGATCGGGCCGACAGCGCCTGGGTGATGCTGGCAGATCCTGTCGGCCCCAGGGACTCGGTGCTGATCCATGGTGCCCAGCCCTTCTTCGCACTCAGGGACCGGCCCAGGGCAGCGGGGACTCCGATCTACACCCTTCGCGTCCGGGGAGGCTGGAAGGAGGCGGCGGAAACGATCGGCGTTGCGGTCCGCGTCCCCCGGTCCCCGGCGGTGCTGGTGCTGGATGGCTCGCCCAGCTTCGAGACCAGTTATCTCAAGCGCTGGCTGGCCCGGGGGGCGGCCCGGGTCACGGTGCGCACGACCATCAGCCGGGACCGCTACCAGGCGCAGACGCTGAACGGTCCCGCCACCCGGGCCGAACCGGTCACCGGCGCGCTGCTGGGGTGCTACGATGTGGTGGTAGCGGACCAGGAAGGCCTCGCCGCTCTCAGCGAAAGCGAGCGGCGGTCGCTGAGTGAGGCGATTCACGGCGGCCTCGGGCTTCTGGTCAGCGCGGGCCAGAGCCAGGATCACGCCAGCCTCGCCGATTTCCCGATGGGGCCCTCGGACGACGACCACAGTGCGCTCCGGATTTCGTGGCCGGGAGCCCCACCCTCACGCATCGGGGTGGAAACGTCGGAGCGTCATTTTCTGAAGCAGGCCGATGCGGAGGGGCTCGCCTGGGATGACCGCGGCCGGATCATCGCCATCCGGCGCCGGGACGGCGCGGGGTGGGTGGGTTCCACGCTGGTCCGGACCCCATCGCGTTGGCAGATCGAGGGCGAGGCGGAGCGTTTCGGCGGCTACTGGTCACTGCTGCTCGGGGCCCTG
>CALMOP010000291.1 GCA_937871775.1 uncultured Gemmatimonadota bacterium
CTCACCGATCAGCAGATCGTGCACCTGTTCCAGGAGCAGGGCATCAAGATCGCCCGCCGCACGGTGGCCAAGTATCGCGACCAGCTGGGCATCCTGCCGGCCCGGATGCGCAAACGGGTATGATCACCGGGCCGGTCCAGGTCAGCGTGCTGATCCCCGCCAAGGACGAGGCGGACAACCTGCCCGAGCTGCTGCGCCTCTGTGAAGCCGCGCTGGGACCGGCGCCGTTCAGTTTCGAGGTGGTGGTGGTCGACGATGGGTCGCGGGATCACACCGCCCAGGTCCTTGAGCAGTTGAAGGCTCGGCATCCATTCCTGCGGGTGGTGACCCACCGGCGGCAGCGGGGCATTGCCGACGCGCTTCGGTCCGCGGGGGAGGTCGCCGACGGCGACATCTTCGTGTTCTACCCCGCCGACCTGCAGTACCTGCCGGAGGACATACCCGGCCTGGTGGCGCCGATTCTCGCCGGCGAAGCCGATATCGTGACCGGCACCAAGCAGGGCCGCTACGAGAGGGCCTTCGTTTCCCGGATCTACAATGGGCTCTCCCGGATGCTGTTCGGCGTCCAGGTCACGGACCTCAACTCGGTCAAGGCCTATCGCCGCGAGGTGACCATGGGGCAGCCGATGCGCCCCGACTGGCACCGCTTCATGGTCGTCATCGCGGTGGCGGACGGTTTCCGTCTCACCAGCCGGCCGGTGCCGCTGTACGCGAGACGCGCCGGGGACTCCAAGTTCAACTGGCGCCGGATTCCCGTCGGCGTGTTCGATCTCCTATCGGTGTGGTTCCTGCTCCGCTTCGGCCGGAAACCGATGCTGTTCTTCGGTGTGGCCGGTGCGGTGGTATTCCTGGTCGGCTTCCTGGCGGGGGTGGTGGCGCTGGTGCTGCGGTTCAGGTACGGCATTGGCCTGCGGCCGCTGCTCAACCTGGTCGAGACCATGGTGATCTCGGGTATCGCCCTGTTCGGCTTCGGCTTTCTGGGAGAGATGCTCGCCGGGTTCCGCGAGGAAACCCGGGAGCTGTTTCGCCGCTCGAGCGGTCGGGACTGACGGCTCCGCATGGCTCCGGGGAACCTCAGGGGCGTTGCAGCATCTCCATGATCTCGTCGGACTGTGTCAGCTCCTCGAAGTGATCCCGGGTTTCCAGGGCGCGCCAGAATTCCTTGATCTCGTAGGCGGCGACCTTTCCCCCCTGGGCCTGTACCTTCAGGGCCAGCTCAGGCATCGTGAGAGGGGTATCCGCCGGCACCAGGCTGACGGCCTCGGGTGAAATACAGTAGATCCCCGCGCTGATAGGATGGATGAGTTTCGGCTTCTCGGTAATCCCTACCACCCTGTCCCCTGACAATTGCAGCACCCCAAACGGGCTCTGATAGGTATGATGGTGGTACCCGATGGTGAGTTGGGCTTCGTGGTCGCGGTGGAACCGCACCAGCTCGGTAAAGTCGAGGCGGGTCACGATATCACCGTTGGTAAGCAGCACCGGCTCCCCAGGGTTGAGCAGCGGCCGGCACAGGGCGAGGGGGCCGGCCGTTCCCAGGGCCGTGTGCTCCTGCACATAGTCGATTCGCACCCCGAATCGGCTGCCGTCGCCGCAATAGGCCCGGATCAGCTCGGCCTGATAGCCGAGCGCCAGGATGATCTCCTTGATGGAACACCTGGCGAGGTGGGTGATGATGTAATCGAGGAGCGGCCGGTCCCCGAGCGGCAGCAGCGGCTTGGGGACCGTGAAGGTGTAGGGGCGAAGTCGGCTGCCCTGGCCCCCGGCGAGCACCACGGCCTTCATGTCGCGTAGATCTCCGGACGGTACTCGCGCAGGTGGGCCGAGATCCAGTCGCTAGTGCGACGCAGGCCGTCCTCCAGGGACACCATGGGCCGGTACCCCATGAGCCGCTGTGCCTTGCCGACATCGGCGCAGAGCCGAGACACTTCGCTCTTGTCGGGGCGCACCCGGTGCTCATCCCGGACCAGCTGGGCTTCCTTCCCCAGCCCACGGAGAATCAGCGCGATGGTATCGGCGATGCTGGTTTCCCGGCCGGTCCCGATGTTGACCACCTCACCGATCGCAGCAGCAGATTCCCCCGCGAGCATGAAGCCCCGCACGGTATCCTCGACGTAGGTAAAGTCCCGCGTCGTGGTCGTCGACCCGATCTTGATCTCCGAGCCGGCGAGGGCCTGGGCGATCACCGCGGGAATGACCGCCCGCGCCGACTGGCGGGGCCCGAAGGTATTGAACGGGCGCACCAGCGTGACCGGCAGATTGAACGAGTAGTAGTAACTGAGCGAGATATTGTCGGTGGCAATCTTGCTGGCGGAGTAGGGGGACTGGGGCTGCAGCGGGTGGGTCTCGGGAATCGGCAGCTGCCGGGCGGAGCCATAGACCTCGCTGGTGGAGGTCTGAACCAGCTTTTCGAGCCCCGCTTCGCGCGCCACACTCAGCACATTGAGCGTCGACACCACATTGTTCATCACGGCATCGTGCGGACTGGCGTAGGAGTAGGGGATTCCCACGAACGCGGCAAGGTTGAAGACGATTTCCGCCCCCTTCAGGGCTTCCCTGGTGGCGTCGACATCGGCGAGATCGATCCGATGAATCCGCAGGCTGGCGCGGGTCGCGGAATCCAGGTATCGCAGGCTGCCGTCATCCCCGCGCGAATTGTAGCGCACCACGGCGGTGACCGCGGCGCCCGCCTTCACCAGGGCCTCGGCGAGATGGCTGCCGATGAATCCCCCGGCTCCAGTCACTACGACGCGCTTTGCGGTCCACGCCATCGATCCACCTGGGTGTAGAGTGAAGTCCGGGCGAAAGATAGGGGCCGCCGGGGCGTTCGCCAACCTCGGGAGAGGCTGCGCGCCGCAGTCGCTTGCGGCGCGATGGTGGACCCATTCTATTGGTGGCGGGCCGGCTCGACCGGCCCGCATCATGCCAGGTACCGCCCGCTCCGCTCGTGCCCCATCTACGCCGCCCTGGTTCATGGAGGCAGCTGTCATGCATGCTGCCTGGTGCTTCGGAGTTCTCCGAGCTTTGCGCCTCCGCCCGACTCGCCGGTCCCACCTGGCACACCCGCGTGCCGCGACCTTGCCACGGGCGCCAGCCAGCCTGGTCGGGTTCCCTGCATCAACTGAGTGCCCCGATGCACCCCGCCAGTGCGCCTGGTGATCGTTACCCACGCCTACCCCAGATGGTCTGGGGATCTACCCGGCTCCTTCCTCGGGCGCCTGGCCGCGACGCTCGTCGCGCGGGGACATGTGGTGAGCGTGGTAGCACCAAGCGATCACGGGCGCGGTGGCCGCGAGCAGCGTTCCGGGGTCGAGATCCTTCGGGTAAGATACGCCGCGCCCGACCGCGAAGACCTGACCTACAGTGGCGACATGGCCCGACAGGCCCGGACTCTTTCCGGTGCTTGGGCGTTTCGCGGGCTGCTCCGCGCCATGAGGGCGGGTACCCGAAGCGAAGCCCAGCGTATCGGCGCCGATCTGGTGCATGCCTTCTGGTGGGTTCCCGGTGGATGGACGGTCACCGGCCTTGGCTATCCCACCGTCGTGAGCCTGACGGGCACCGATGTCGGGTTGATGGCTTCGCTGCCGGCCCGCCTCCTGGCCCGACGAGTCCTGACGCGCGCCGGGCGAGTGACCGCCCTCTCGACCTTTCTGGCCATGGAGGCGCGTCGGTGCCTGGGCCTGCCCGACCTCGTGATCGACCGGGTGCCGGTCCCTGCGGACGTCGACCGATTCCGGCGGCAGGACAGCGGAGGCGGGGGCATCGTGTTCCTCGGACGGCTGAGCCCACAGAAGCGGGTCCACCTGCTGCTCGAGGCTGTGCATGCCGCCGGCATCCCCAACCCGGTCACCATTATCGGTGACGGCAGCGCCCGACCCGAGCTGGAGCAGCAGGCCCGGATGCTGGGCCTCACCAACGTGCGTTTTCCGGGAGCGTTGCCGGACGCTGAGGTATTGGAGGTCCTGGCTCACGCCGATGTCCTTGGCTTCGTTCCCCGCAACGAGGGGCTGGGGCTCGTCGCCGCGGAAGCATTGATGCTCGGGGTTCCGGTGGTCACCACCACCGACAGTGGCGGCGTGCTGGACCTGGTCCAGGAAGGGGAGGGGGGCTGCGTCGTCGCGCCCACGGCCGCGGCGATCGGGGCCGGGCTCAGGCGTTGCCTGACCGATATCTCGCTGAGGGTCAGCGCCGCGCAGGTCG
The DNA here is from genome assembly GCA_937871775.1 of uncultured Gemmatimonadota bacterium. Taxonomy (GTDB): domain Bacteria; phylum Gemmatimonadota; class Gemmatimonadetes; order Gemmatimonadales; family GWC2-71-9; genus JADJOM01. The sequence goes on from CALMOP010000291.1 coordinate 4,201, forward strand.
GCAATCGGCTCCGGCAGGAGTTGAACCAGGACGCGATCGGCCAGCAATTCGAGCAGGTGTATGCCCGGGTCCTCGACTAATGCGCCTCCTCGGCACCCAACCAACGCCCCGATGAGGTCGCGGGCCATTGGCCGAGATCGTTTCTTCTCGCCTTGCGATGATGTCCGTCAGCATCACCGTCTCCGCTGAGCCCCCCGAAGGGTGGCAGGAGCTGGCCAGCTCCCGGGGGACCTTCTACCACGATGCCCGGTGGGTGGAGGGTGTGAGCCGGTCCTTCGGCTATCGCACCCATTGGATCCACGGCCGGGGTGACTCGGGACTCACCGCGGGTCTCGCCGTGGCAGAAGTCCCCCGGCTCCTCAGAGGACGCCGGCTGGTGAGTTTTCCGTTCAGCTTCATCGCCGGGCCCATGGCGCGGAGTGACGCCGCGGCGCTGGCGGTGCTGGCCGCGGCGCGGGGGCTGGTCGGCGAGCGGAAGGCCAGCCGGCTCGAGGTGAAGCGCCTGGCGCCGTGTCCGCTCGGCGAGGGATACCAGCGGTCCAGCCGCTACACGACCTACCGGGTGAGCACGGCCGGTGGCGAGTCGGCCCTGTGGCAGCGGTTGGATCGGACCAGCGTCCAGCAGCGGGTGCGGAAAGGCGAAAGGGCGGGGGTAGAGGTTCGGCTCGGTTCGTCGGTGGACGACTGGCTGTCGATGGCGCGGCTCGAGGAGGAGGTCCAGCGGGGGCATGGCGTCCCCGCACCGCCGCGTTCCTTCTTCACCGGTCTGCTGCGGGACCTCCAGCAGGCGGGCCTGGTGGATCTGTACTTGGGCTGCACGCCGCAGCGGGAGGTTGCCGCGGGCTTCGTCATGTATCGTGGCCCGCGGGAGTGGATCTACGCGTTCAGCGCCGCAGACCCCCGACTGGTACGGGATTTCCGGGCGACCCATGTCATTCTCTGGGCCGGGCTCCGGAGGGCCTGCGAAGCCGGCGTCGACGTGGACCTGGGGCGCACCGCGCCGGAGCAGGCCTCTCTCGCCGAGTTCAAGCTGCGCTGGGGTGCCGAGCCGGTGCCACTCGCCTATGATTATTTCCCGACCGCGGGCGGCATGACCGAAGCCCGCCGTGACCGGGGCCCGCTGGCGCTCGCCGGCGGCCTCTGGTCCAGGCTGCCGCGGTCCCTCACCCGGCTCGGTGCCGGCCTGTACCGCTATCTCGGATAGGGCATGGATTTCTTCTTCCGGCTGCGCAAAAAGATCCTGAAACGATGGGCCCGGAATGCCTTCTTCCCGGCCTGGCGGGTTCAGCTCCTGCGATGGTGCGGTTTCTCGATTGGTCGCCAGGTCTATATCGCCGATGAACTCATCATCGCGGAAGAACTGCGGGACCGGGGCATGCTGCGCCTGGGGGACCGGGTGTCCATTGCTCCCCGGGTCACGTTGGTGACCGCATCGCATCCCAACGAATCACTGATCCGGCCGTTCGCCCCGGAACAGCGGGGCCCGATCATCATCGAGGCTGACGCCTGGTTGGGGGCTGGGGTGGTGGTGCTGCCGGGCGTGACCGTCGGACGGGGGGCGGTGGTCGGAGCCAACAGTGTCGTCACCCGGGACGTGCCGCCGCTCCATGTCGTCGCGGGCCAGCCTGCCCGGACCATCCGGGTCCTGACACCGCCGCCGGGCTGGTCGTGATCCACGAGGAGTTGGTGGGCGCCCCGGGGCCCCGGGAGCGCTGGGCCTTTGCGACCCTGATCGACCAGGCCCGGGTGTTGGTCGCGGACGCCGCGGCCGCCGACGCGGTCCAGGCCCGGTGGGATCCCGCCGAGTTGGCCTTTGGCGTCGCCCACGGTGCGGTGACGGTGGGACCCGGCGTGCTGGGTCCAATCCTCGAGGTTGCCGGTACCGAGGCGGAGTACGCGAGCCCCCTGCGTGATCAGCATGGGCGGGTTCCGTCCCGGGCCAACCCCCAGGTGGTGCGGGGCCTGGAACGGAGTCTTCCAGGCGCCTCTCGAACTGCCGATCTATGGCAGGCCCTCCAGCGCGCAGCAGGGCCCCGGCCCCTGCGCCGGGTCGCTGCCTGGCCCGCCGGTCACTCCTGGGCGGTGGCGCTCAGCCACGACCTCGACATCGTAACGGGATGGCCCCTGTTCGCCGCCGCACGCTGGCTGGAACTGCTCCGCAAAGGGGAAGGGCGCCGCGCGGTGGAGGCGGTCCGGGCCGGCCTCGGAGCGCTGGGACAGCAACCGGTACGGCGCGGAGTGCACCGCCTCCTGGGGGCCGAGGAGCGATTCGGCTTTCGCTCCACCTGGTTTGTGCTCGCCGGGCACCCCTCGTTGGGCACTTGGCTGCGGGGAGACGTGACCTATCGGGCCGAAGCCCCTGGAACCGTCGCGCTGATCGACAGCATTCGTCGCGGAGGCCATGAGATCGGGCTGCACGGCAGCTTCGCCACCCGGGAGTCGACCGACGCGTTCGCGGTCGAGCGGTCCCGAATCGCGGCCATTACCGGTTCGCCTCCGGTCGGGGTCCGACAACACTTCCTGCGCCTGACCCCCGGGCGCACCCTGCGGGCCGCCCGGATCGCAGGCTTCGAATACGACTCGACGCTCGGCTTCGCCGATCGCGGGGGTTTCCGCCTGGGCACGGCGGACGTCCTGGCCGCATGGGACCCGGAGCGACTCGAGCCGGTTGGCCTCGACGAAGTACCGCTGGTCTGGATGGATCGGGCCCTCAGCAAGTACCAGCGACTGGAGGATCCGAATCGCTGGGTGGCCGATGCCCTGGACCTCGCTGCCACCTGTCGTCAGGCCGGGGGTTTGTGGGTGGGACTCTGGCACCCCAATGTGGTTCCGGCGCTGGGGTTTCCCGGGGCGGACCTGGCTTTCGAACAGCTTCTGGCCGGACTGGGTGAGGCAGACCCGTTCGTCGGCACCCTGGGGGAGATGGTGGCTTGGCGCCGGGCCCGACGGGGACTGCGGGGGAGCGTGCTGCCGGACGGCAGGACGGTGCTGTCAGAGGCCGGGCCCGGGCGATGGGCAGCCACCGTCCAGGATGAAGCCGGGCGTCTGCAGCCAAGCGTCATCTGGTCGGAGGTCCGCGATGGCTGAATCCCGGCGCCCATGGCGCTGGGTACAGGCCACTCTCGCCGTGATCGTGATGATCCTCGCGGGGCGCTACCTGGCCCGGCAGTGGGAGGGATTCCGGACCCAGGCGATTGACTGGCAGCTCAGCCCGCTCTGGCTGCTGCTATCGGTGGCCCTGGTATGGACGGCTTACGCGATTCTCGTGGAAGGCTGGCGCAGGGTGGTGCTCTCCATGCAGCAGCGGTTGAGTTACCGTGAGGCGGCCCGGATCTGCATGATCTCCAATCTCGGCAGGTACCTTCCGGGCAAGGTGTGGGCGATTGCCGGCGCGGCCTGGCTGGCGGGACGGGCGGGGGTCCACGCCGGCGTGGCGGTGGCGGCGGCGCTCATCCTCCAGGCCCTGGCGCTGGCCAGTGGGCTGGTGATGGTTGCGGCCCTCGCCCCCGGGGCAATCCTGGGTCTCGGCGGCGGCGCCCGCACCACGCTCGTGGCGGTGGCGGCGGTGGCGCTGGGCGCCTTGCTGGTCTTTGTCATCCCGGGGCTGCTGATCCGGTTGCGGCCATGGCTTCCGGCGACCCTCCGCACTCTCATGCCGGTGGCCCCGGCCGCGATGCTGGCCGGTTTCCTGGCGAACCTGCTCGCCTGGGGCCTCTACGGCCTGGCATTTCAGGCGCTGGTTCACGGGCTGGTGCCGGACACGGTTCTGGGGTGGCCGGAAGCCACCGCCGTGTTTGCCACCAGCTACCTGGTCGGGTTGATTGCGGCCCTGGCTCCGGGAGGGCTGGGGCCCCGCGAATTCGTCTTCGTATTGCTGCTCTCTCCCAGTCTCGGACCCAAGCTCGCGGTCGCGCTGGCCGTCGCCTCCCGACTGCTGCTGACCGTCACGGAACTGGGGGCCTCGCTACCGTTTCTCGCGGCGTTGCGCCGGGCGCTCAGGGATTCATGACCACTACCGATACTGACCTCTCGACCCTCGGTCGACTGCCCCGCTGGGTGCCTCCCGCAGTGTTTGCGGCGCTTACGCTGCTGGTGTTCCGCCGCTACCTGTTGGCGCCCCCGGGCTCAATGCTGATCGGCCAGGACACCATTGCGGCCGGGGTCATGATGCGGAGCTTTTTTGTGGATCAGTTCCACAGCCTCGGCCGGCTCCCGCTGTGGAACCCCTACCTGTATGGTGGCGTGCCCACCATCGAGGCGGGCAGCGGGGACATCCTGTACCCCCCGGCATTCGCGCTCCACATGCTGCTGCCCCTGGTTCAGGCGCTGGCCTGGAAACTGATCCTGCATGTCTTCCTGGCCGGGCTCAGCATGTATGCCTGCGCTCGCGCGTATGGCGTCAGTCGCGGGGTCGCCCTGTTCGTTGGTACCGGCTGGCTGCTCTCGGCAAACCTGATCAGCCTGGTATTCGGAGGGCAGGACGGGAAGATGTACGTGATCACCCTGTTCCCGGTTGCCCTTGGCCTGCTGGTGCGAGCGCTGGACCGACGCCGATGGGTGGACTTCCTGTGGTTCGGGGCCAGCGCAGGACTGCTGCTCATGGCCCACCCCCAGTTGGCGTACTACGCCTGGGTCGCGCTCGGTCTGTACGCACTGGCGGTCATCGTCGCGCGCCGGGACGAAGGAACCGGGCCGCTGGCGCGGCGGTTGCTGGGTGGCGGGTTGTCCCTGGGTGTCGCGCTCGGTGTTTCGGCGGTCGTGCTGCTGCCGATGTATCGGTACCTGCGCAATGACTCGCCGCGCGCCGGGCCCGGTCTCGGGTTCGAGATCGCGGCCAGCTACGCGCTGAATCCCGAAGAGGTGGTGAACTTCGTGGTGCCGGATTTCTCCGGCGTGAATGACACCTATTGGGGCCGGAACCCGCTGAAGCACAACTCGGAGTACGGTGGGGTGGTAGTGCTGGGCCTGGGGATTGCCGCGCTGCTGGCACTCCGGGGAGACCGGAGGCGCCTTGGGCTGGGGATCATGGCGGGTATCTCGTTGCTGTACGCCATGGGGGCGACCACGCCCGCATTTCGCCTGCTGTATCTGACGATCCCCGGCCTTCGCAACTTCCGGGCGCCGAGCCTGGCCACATTCATGGTGCTCGCCGCGCTGTCGGTGCTGGCCGCGCTGCTGCTGGAGCGGATTTTCCGGGACCGGCAGGGGCGGGAAGGGCTGACCGCCATCCGGGTCTTGAGCAGCCTGGCGGGGCTGGCGCTGCTGCTCATCATTCTGGCTCAGGGGAACGGGAGCCCCCCCCTCGGAGCCTGGTTCGCCGTCTTTGGCGGCACCCCCAGGGCCGCCGCTGCCGGCGCGAACCTGGGCGCGATCACCATGGGGGGCATGCTCGCCGCGCTGTGGTGCGGTGGGGCGGCTGGGGCGCTCCTGGCGTGGCGCAAGGGATTGATCGGGGCTTCGCTGACCCTCACCATCCTGACGGCGGTGACCGCGGCGGATCTGCTTCGGGTGGATTCCCCCTACGTGCAGGTGGCACCATACGAGCAGTTCTTCCCGGCCGATCCCGGGCTGGAGCCGCTGCGCTCCCAGATCGGACCGGGCGAGCGGGTGCTCCCCCTGCCGGGCATCCTGCCCGGGGGTGGACCGGAGGGGGGCTACCTCGCCACCTACCAGATGGCCGAGGTCTTTGGCTACCACAGCAATCAGTTGCGGTGGTACGACCAACTGACCCGTCGGGCCGAGCGGAATGCCATCACGACGGCGCAGGAACAACAGGCCTACTGGCTTGGATTCCTGCGCAGTCCGGCGCTCAAGGCTCTCAGCGCCCGCTTGGTGCTGCTCCCCGGACCGATGCAGCTGCCGGGGTTCACGCTGCTCGGGAGCAACCGGAGTCTCGCCCTCTACCGCAACGACGGAGCCCTCCCGGGGGCGGCGATCATCCCGGGCGTCGTGGTGGAGCCTGACAGCATCCGGATGATTGCCCGGCTCTGGGATTCCAGCTTCGCGGTAGCCCGGACCGCCCTGGTCAGTGCGCCAGTGTCCGGCCTCGATTCCACTGGCACCGCCACCGGCTCGGCCCGGTTCCTGGAGAACGGTGCCGATTCGATTCTGGTGGAGGCCACCACCAGCGCACCCGCGATGCTGCTGGTCAGCCGGACCTACCACCCCAGCTGGGAGGCCCAGATCGACGGCCAGTCCCTGGTGCCGGTCCGGGTCGATCACGCCCTGCTGGGAGTGCCGCTGACCGCCGGTACCCATCGGGTGCTGCTCCGGTACCGGCCGGCGATGGTCTTCAAGGCGCGGCGCATCAGTATCGCGAGTTGGGCGCTGGTTCTGCTGGCATCGCTGGCGACTGCAGGCTTTTCGCTCGCCGCCAGGAGGTCCCGTGGCTGAGCCGCTTCAAGTCCCGGAGCGGGCAGGGGAGCCCCAGCGGATCCTAGTGATTGTGCCGACCTACAACGAGGCCAGGAATCTGCCGGAGATCGTGCCGGCCATCCTGAAACAGGATCCTCGCCTCGAGGTACTGGTGGTGGACGACGGCTCACCCGACGGAACCGGCGCCATTGCCGATCAAATGGCCGCGTCGGAACCCCGGGTGCAGGTGCTGCATCGTCAGGCCAAAGAGGGATTGGGCCGGGCCTATCTGGCCGGGTTCCGCTGGGGCCTAGATCGGGGCTATGAGGCCCTGTTCGAGATGGATGCCGATTTTTCCCATGATCCCGCATTCATCCCCAGGTTTCTGAACGCCATCCGGGAGGCCGACCTGGTGCTCGGGTCGCGGTACGCAACCGGCGTGAACGTGATCAACTGGCCCATGTCACGGCTGCTGCTCTCCCTGAGCGCGAACCTCTACGCCCGGGTCATCACCGGCCTGCCGCTGACCGACTCGACCGGAGGATTCAAGTGCTTCCGACGGGCGGTGCTGGAGCGGATCGATCTGAGCCAGGTGAAGTCGAATGGGTACGCCTTCCAGATCGAGATGAGCTTTCGAGCCTGGCGTTGCGGCTTTCGGCTCAAGGAGATCCCGATCATCTTCCACGACCGGGTCGAGGGCCAGAGCAAGATGAGCAAGCGGATCGTGCGCGAGGCCATCTGGATGGTCTGGTGGCTTCGATTGCAGGCCCTGCTGGGCCGGATCTGATCCCGGTATCGTCTCCCTCATCCCCGGGAAACTCGGTGGCCACGGAACTGACGTTCTACAAGATGTCCGGGTCGGGCAACGACTTCGTGGTGCTCGACGGCCGGCTCAGTCCGCCCGAAGCCTGGACCCCCAGGGCGGTAGCGGCGCTGTGCGACCGGCGTCAGGGGATTGGTGCCGACGGGCTGGTGGTCCTCTCTCCCGCTCCGGAAGGGGAGGGGCAGGTGAGGATGGACTTCTGGAACTGCGACGGATCTCCAGCGGCCATGTGTGGCAATGCCGCCCTCTGCAGTACCCGCCTCGCGGTGTACCTCAGCTTGGCTCAGCCTGAGGGGATGTGGCTTCAGACTGAAGCCGGCACCTTTCTAACCCGCTGCCTGCCCGGGCCGGGAGAGCTGGCTGAACTGAATCTCCCCGATGTGGTGCTTCCGGGTGACCACCCTCCGGTCGTGGCGCCCGGGGGGGCGGCGGCTACCACCCTCCTGACCGTGGGCGTACCTCACCTGGTGGTTGAGGTACCTGACTTGGAGGCTCCTGGCCTGATGGAGCGCGGGGCTGTGCTCCGTCACGACTCCGGGAGTGGACCGGCGGGGGCGAATGTGAACTTCGTGGGCCAGGACGGTCCGGCCGGGGCCTGGCGGCTGCGAACCTATGAGCGTGGGGTCGAGGGAGAGACCTTGGCCTGCGGCACCGGCGCGGTTGCTGCCGCACTGGCCCTGGCGTGGTCGGGGAAGGCGGTCCTACCGCTCGAGCTCGTGTCCAGGAGTGGCCGCTCCCTGCACATCAGGGCGACCCTGTCGGAGCGGTCAGCCACTGGAGTCTGGTTGCGAGGGGAGGGTCGGATGGTGTTCAAAGGGGCCATGTCGGCCCCAGCTAGACTCCGGTAAACCGTTGGTAAACAACACTATGTGAGTTCCTTGCTGGGCAGGGGTGAGTTATCCCCACTTGTCCACTCAGCAGCTTAACATAATACATATTATACGACATAGAATTGGGTCGCGTCCACACCACTTTCTGATGCTCCCCACCCAACAACACGAGCGCCCCGCGACTTGGACCCGTCGCGGGGCGCGGGCGGCACTACCGACCTGGGACTACATGGTCCCCGAAGTCAGCTCCGCCAACCGCACCTCTGCCTCCGTCTTTGAGCCGGTCGCTGCGAAGTCCTTGAGGATCCTGCGATATGTCGCAATCGCCTGGTCGTTCTGACCGGCGTTCCGGAACGCCCGGGCTGCATCCAGCAGATGCTCGGCCCGGAGATAGTCAATCGTCGCCGACGCGGAGGATTTCTGGTAGGACTCGGCCGCGTCGGCCGGGTTGCCGGAGTTCTCCAGCGCCCGGCCTAGGAGCCCGTAGGCGGTCGACTGGAACTGGGCGTCGGGCCCGCTCTTGATGAAGTCCCGGAGGCCGACCACGGCCAGCTCGGCCTGCCCATTGATCAACCGCACCTGATTCAGCCGGATGGACGCCTCCTGGGCTGCCCTGGTCCCGGCATAACCGGAGATCACCTTCTGCAGTTCGCTCGCGGCCAACGGCAGGTTTCCCGATTCCGCGACCGAGGTGGCCTGATCGAGCGCCCTCCCCGCGAATGCTTCCTTCCGGTTCCTAACCATCACGAACAGCCAGGCCGTCAGGGCCAGGACCAGCCCTGCCCCACCGAGCAGCAAGTAGCGGTTGGCTTTGGGCCCCATGAGGCCGCCGTGCCTGGTCGCGACGCCGGCGGCACGAGGGCGAACCGGCACTTCAGAAGTTGCAGTCATCACTCTTCCGTCAGATTCCGGGAGACGCCCGACCCATCGTGGGCCGGGATCGGAGGTGCCCCCGAGACGATTCGAACGTCCGACCAACGGTTTAGGAAACCGCTGCTCTATCCAGCTGAGCTACGGGGGCAAAGCCTGTTAAACTACCCCAATCGACCGTGGCGCGTCAACATGCTGGCGCATCAGAGGTTGAGCACGATGTGCAGGGGGCAGTTGAGCCGTTCCGCGCCCTTCAGCGGAGCGATAGCCAGAAGGAAGGAGCAGCCAACCACCTCCCCTCCCAGCCGTCGGACCAGTTCGCACGCAGCCTCGGCGGTACCGCCGGTGGCGAGCACGTCGTCCACGATGAGGACCTTGGAGCCCGGAGGGCATGCATCAGAGTGGGCCTCCAGACTGTCGGTGCCGTACTCCAGCTTGTAGTCGTAGCGCACCGTCTTCCAGGGCAACTTGCCGGGCTTTCGGAGGGGAATGAACCCGGCGCCTAGGGTCACGGCAACCGGCGCAGCCATGATGAATCCCCGGGCCTCAATTCCCACAACGTGGGTGACGCCCATGGCGCGGAACGGGGCAGCCAGAACCTCCCGAACATGTCGAAAGAGGAGGCCATCTCCGAGCACCGGGGTGATGTCCTGGAAGACGATTCCCGGCTTGGGGTAGTCCGGAATCGCACGCAGGGTCTGGCGGAGGCGCTGGGTAAGGTCGAGTGCCATTGCTCCTCGGTGACTTTGGTTGGGGTCAATCAACTAAGTGACTGACCATGAATGGATTGGGAGTCTCGATCTCATCCGAAACGGAGCTCTTTTCCACACCGGCGACTCGCGCCATCCTCGGTCCCAGCCTCAAGGCCCGCTCCAGCTCATGTAGGCGGTCCTCTGGGCCGCGGGCCACGACCTCCACCCGACCATCGTCGAGGTTCCTGACCCAGCCCATGAGCCCGAGGCGGTTGGCGGTCAGGGCCACGAAATGCCGGAATCCAACCCCCTGCACTGCCCCGTCGACCACAAAGCGCGTGCTCACGGTCGGGCTCGCCCCTGCCGTGAGCGTCCCAGCTCGAGCGCCATGGGCAGCATCGACACCGCGATGATCCCCATGACGACGAGACTGAAATGGTCTCGTACCACGGGCAGCCCGCCGAAGAAGTACCCCGCGCCGACAAATAAGCCGACCCAGCACAGGGAACCGATGGCACTGTAGCCGAGGAACCGGGGATACGGCAGCTGCCCGATGCCGGCCACGAACGGGGCGAAGGTGCGCAGGATCGGTAGAAACCGCGCCAGGATCACGGTCTTGGCACCGTGGCGGTCATAGAACTCCCGGGTCTTCTCCAGATGCTCCTGGCGGAGTACCCGTATCGATCCGCCGAAGGCCCGGGGCCCGATGTACCGGCCCACCCAATAGTTGAGGGAGTCCCCCCCCAGGGACGCGGCTACCAGGAGCAGGAAGAGCGGCACCGGCTCCAGGCTGCCCATACCGGCGAAGGTCCCCGCCGCGAACAAGAGCGAATCACCCGGGAGGAACGGGGTGACCACCAGGCCAGTCTCGCAGAAGATGATCAGGAACAGAATACCATAGGTCCAGGGGCCGTAGGCTCCGATCAACTCGGCCAGATGGCGATCGAGGTGCAGAAACAGGTCGGCGAAGCGGCGGAGGAGGTCCATCGGGGTCAGGTTGCCAGGTCTCCGGCGAAGCCGAACTGGCCGATCAGGGGCACGAACCGGACGTCGCTGACCGTCCGGGTGACGAGGCTGCCGTCCGGCTGCTTGACCATGAGAGTCAGCACCTGGTTCACGCGGTCGCCGATCGGGAGAATCAGGCGGCCCCCCGTAGCGAGCTGCTCCACCAGGGGTTGGGGCGCCTCCGGCGTCGCGGCGGCCACGATGATCACCTCAAACGGGGCATAGGCACGCCAGCCGAGCGTGCCGTCACCGACCAGCACGGAGATGTTCCGGGCTCCGGTCGCCGACAGTACTGCGCGGGCGGCCTGGGCCAGGGCCGGGATTCGCTCCACCGTGAAGACCTGATCGGCGCATTGCGCCAGGAGGGCTGTCTGATAGCCGGATCCGGTCCCGACCTCCAGCACTCGATCGCGGCCGGTGAGTTTGGCCAGTTCCAGGGAACGGGCCTGGACCCAGGGCTGGGAGATGGTCTGCCCTCCCCCGATCGGGAGGGCCGAGTCCTGGTAGGCCCGATGGCGAATGCTCTCGGGCACGAACAGGTGGCGGGGGACCTCCGAGATGGCGCGCAGGACCGCGAGGTCGCGAATCCCCTTGGCCGAGAGTTCGCCGACCAGTTGGCTCCGGTAGCCGCCATAGCTGTCCATCTAGGTCTCGAGCGACCAGCCGCGCACCGTCTCGAGGAGGTCGTAGTTGGTGAGATCCATGTGCAGGGGCGTGATGGAGATGTAGCCTTCGGCGACGGCGTGGTGATCCGAATCCGCTCCACCGGTCCAATGAATGGCACCGCCGCCGATCCAGAAGATCTCGCGGTCCCACGGATCCCGGGTTCGGGTCAGTGACTCGCTGAAGTAGCGACTGCCGAGGGAGGTGACTCGAATGCCTCGTGTGTGATCCGCCCCCACCGGGGGCAGGTTGATGTTGAGTAGGGTGTCCTTGGGAAACGCGGACACCGAGGTGATCCGCCGGATCAGCCGCGCCAGCACAGAGCGATAGCTCTGCATTCCGTCGAGATCGCTCATCGGTCCCGCAAACGAGATGGCGACGCTGGGAACGCCCCGCGTCCCCCCTTCCATCGCCGCGGCCACGGTGCCCGCGGAGCAGACGTCCCTCGGGCTTGGCCGCCAGCGGGTACTTGGCCTCCAGCGCCGGGATGAGTTCCTCCACCAGCGCCCGCGCCCACGGCCCGTTGTTCGCCGAATCCGCAAACAGCGTGTGACCGTTGGGGCTCTCC
>CALMOP010000292.1 GCA_937871775.1 uncultured Gemmatimonadota bacterium
GCGCCGGCTCTTCGCGAAGACGAGGGACGAGGAGATGGTGCGCTTCGTCGAGGATCAGGCGGTCATAGGGCGGGAGCACTGCGGCCTCGCGCCAGTTGTCGGACGCACGGCGCACCGCCAGGTCGGCCGCCAGCAGATGGTGGTTCACCACCACCACATCGGCCTCGGCGGCGCGGCGTCGGGCCCGGAACAGGAAGCAGGGGTCGAAGTGGGGGCACTGGAGCCGGGTGCAGAGATCGGCCTCGGCGGCGACCTCATCCCAGACTTCACTGCTCGGCGTCACCGCCAGGTCGGCCAGGGTGCCGTCCCGGGTGTGCCCCGACCAGGCGAACAGCGCCTGCAGCTCATCGAACTTCTCCGGCTCCAGCAGCGACCGCTGGGTGGCGACCGCCTGATGCAGCCGAGCCAGGCAGAGATAGTTGTGCCAGCCCTTGAGCAAGGCGAAGGTCGGCTCCCGGTCGGCCGTCCGGAGGGCATCGCGCAGCAGCGGCAGGTCCTTCCCGACCAGCTGTTCCTGCAGGTTGATGGTGTTGGTACTGACCACCGTCCGCTCACCGTTGGCCCTGGCCCAGGCCAGGGCGGGTACCAGGTAGGCGAAGGACTTGCCTACCCCGGTGCCCGCTTCCAGCAGCAGCACCCCGCCATCGTTGTAGGCATCGGTGAGGAACGCCGCCATGTCCCGCTGGCTGGGCCGGTCTTCGTACTGCCCCAGGTGGCCGGCCACGGGGCCGTGCTCACCCAGCTCGGCCACCACGGCGAGGGTATCGAGCCGCACCTGGGGACGATCCCGGGGCACTTCGATCACGACATAGAGCTCGCTGGCGTCGTTGCTGATGATGCCGAACCCGATCCCACCGTCGTGCAACCGGGCCGCGACCGACAGGTCGGCGCTCGATGGATCCAGTTGGCCGGTGGGGTGATTGTGCAGCAGCATCTGGCCGGATTCTGCCACGCCGGGCAGGGCCAGCACCCGGTCCACCGTCCCGCGCGCCACGGTGCGGGCGGTGGTCAGTCGACCTTCGCCGTCGAGCGAAGCGACGAACGACACCTCACGGCCACCGGCGGCGGCGATTTCGGAGGCGAGGAACCGCTGGAGGTCGGGCAGCAGGCGGGACATTGGGGGAAAGGTAAACGGGCGGGGAACGGGGGAATCTAGGAATCCGGGAATCCGGGGGTCTGGGAATTAGGGTGTGGTGGCAGCGGTAGCTTCGCCGCTTCCGAATTCCCAGATTTCCTGATACTCGGATTCCCGGATTTCCGGATTTCCCTTGCTTCAGAACGCCGCGATCGCGCGTTTCGCCACCGGTCGCAATGCGTTCAAGTCCTTGGCCGTCCCGGCGGCTCCCGCCCAGTACTGCAGCTGCAGCAGGCGGCCTTGCTTGAGCATCACCAGCGCCACCCCGAACGACTCCAGGCTGGCAAAGGCCTTGTCGCCCAGACCGACCTCGTCGGTGACCGTCACTGTGCCGCCCTTCGCCGCCGCGTTTCGCGCGCCCATAAACGCCATCGTGGCGTCCGGACCGGCAGCCCGCGGACTCATGGCGAGAAGCTTCTTCGGGCTGCCAGCGGCACTCCAGGTGCAGCCGCCCGTGCTCGATTTGGCGATCGGGCTTCCGCCCAGCAGGGCGGTCAGGTCGGCGGGCTTGAGCAAGGCACAGGCATCCGTCTGGGCCTGGAGTGATGTGCCAGGGCACAGCAGTGCCCCGGCGAGGAGGCCGCCATGCCAAAGGACCGGAACCTTCATGAGATAGTCTCCGGGGAGGAATCGGGACAGGAGGGGGAGGATACACGCGCCTTGATCGGCGAGCAACAACCGCGCCGTCACGTGGGCTGGATGTCATTCCTCCGGACACCGCGACCGGGGTCCGCCCGTGGCCATGAAACGCTGAAGGTGGCGAGGAACTGACTGGTAGCCGCAAGCCACCTCCCGTCCGCATTCCCTCTTCCCGGCGCCTACGTCTTCAGCTCCCGCTTCTTCGCCGCTGGAAACAGCACGTTGTTGAGAATGAGTCGATAGCCCGGCGAGTGCGGATGCAGCGACAGATCGGTCGGCGGATCCCCGATCTGGTGCTGGGGATCCTCCGGGTCATGCCCTCCGTAGAAGGTCCAGGTTCCCTGCCCCAGCTCGCCGTGCACGTACTTGGTCCAAGGCGCCCCGGTCTCGTCGGCCAGGATGGTCGCCGAGGGCTTCAGGGTGTGCCGGGTGAAGGAAGTTGTCAGGCCGTAGAAATCGGGGATCACGTCCCGGTGGCACTGCACCAGCATGGTGGGCACCGGGTCGATCTTGGCGCTGAAGTTGAACAGGGTGAAGGCGCCCAGCTGCTGCCGCCGGTCCAGGCTGTTCACCTGATGCCCGTCGATGTCGGAGAAGGCGGGAATGTTGGGGGACAGCTCCAGCTGGGCATTCTGGAACGCCAGGCTCCGGCTCCACTCCATCTTCCGCGAGGCCTGGGGATCCATCGGGGTCCCGTCGGCGTAGGAGGCGGCGATGTCGGTGCCGGCGCTGGCCAGCGCCAGGTCGAGGGTCTCGGTGGCGGTACACATGGCGAACAGGAACCCGCCCCGATCGACGAAGGCCCGGATCTGTTCGGCGACGGCCCGCTTCTCCGCGGGCACGTTGGGGAAGCCCAGCTGCCGCGCCATCTGCTGGTTCCGCTGGACCATGTCGGCCAGCCAGGGAGCCCCGGCGTAGTTCAGGTAGAACTTGGAGTACTGGCCGGTGAAGTCCTCGTGGTGCAGGTGCAGCCAGTCGAACTTCGCCAGACCGCCCGCCATCACTTCCGCATCCCAGATCTTGTCGAACCTGATGCCGGCGTAGTTCAACACCATCGTCACCGCGTCGTCCCACGGCGAGGCATTGGGCGGGGCGTACACGGCGACTCGGGGCGCCTTCTCCAGCGGGACCGCATCCATGTTCTCCTGCTGGATCCGGGCCTTGAGGTCGATGACCGTGCCCTGGCTCACCGGCTCCGCGGTCACCCCGGACAGGGCCGCGTCACGACTGGTCGCCTGATCGGCCGGCAGCAGGAACGAGCCGCCGCGGTAATTGAGCAACCATTCCGCCTTGACCCCCCGTTCCAGTACCCGGAAGGCGAGGCCGTAGGCCTTCAGATGATCGCTCTGGACATCGTCCATCGGGACCAGCAGCCCGTCCGCCAGGATGGCCGGTGGAGCGATGCCGGGCCGTGGCAGCAGCCGCGGGGCCAGCAGCGCGGCTCCGCCCCAGTGCAGGAACTGGCGCCGTCTCACGTCCGCGGCACTGCGTTGCGGGCCTGATCGAGGACCCTCCGTGCCTCCGGCAGCAGCGCGCTGGCGGGGTAGTCGAGGATCATCTGCTCCAGCACCGCGATGGCTTCCGGCCGCCGTTCCGACCCGAGCAGGAGCCGGCCCAGCTCGAGCAGCGCGGCCGCGGCGGTGGCGGGCGCCTCCGGCTCTACCGCGGCCCGCAGCACCGCTTCGGCCGAATCCCGGGCGCCGTGCGCCGCGAAGAGCCGCCCCGCCAGCAACAGCAGCTCGGGACGGCCCGCGTCCGCTCCCAGGGTCCGCGCCACCCGCATCATCCCTCGGGCCGCGGCGAGGCTGTCGCCGAGATCGAGCTGCCGGAACGCGGCGCCGAGCTCCGGCAGGCTGTCGGCCTCGATAGGCTGGATTGCGGCCAGGATCGCGGTCCGCGCCGTGGCCGCCGCGCGGCCCCCAGCAAAGGGCCCCGCTTGTTTCCAGAATTCCCCGGTGCCCGTGAGGTCTCCGGCGTAGAGCCGGATCCTTCCTTTCAATTCCAGGGCGTCGACACTGCTGTCCGCGGCAATCAGGGCCTCGGCCCGGTCCCCCGATCCGCTCAGAGCCCATCGCAGCGCCACCAGCCGGCGCAGCCGCTGGTAGTCGTCCACCGTCAGGGTGGCCCGATAGCGGTCCAGCTCCCGGGCCGCTTCGTCCGGCTTGCCTTCCTGGGCCAGCAGTTCGATCAGGGTCGCGGTTGCTCCCAGCGCGACCGCCGGATTGCCGGCAGTATCCTGAGCCAGCGCCGCGAGCACCTTCCGCGCGTCCCCCGGCTCGCCCGCCCCCACGAAGGCTCGCGCGGCCTCGAGCCGGAACCGGCCCCGCTGGGCCGGGTTGGCCCAGCGCTCTGCGACGGCTTCAAGGGTCCGGGCCTGGGCCAGCAGATACGGTGGGGTCGAGCCGCCACGGACCTGCTCCAGAAATGACTGCAGCTGGTCCAGGGCCTGAGGCACGGCGCTGGGCAGGACCGCCATGAGCGCCGCGAACCCGCCCAGCGGATCGCCCCACAGGGTTCTGAGGTCCACCGCGATCCGGGCCACATCGATCCCGTCCATGCCTGACAAAGCGCTCAGCATGTCCGCCCGGGCCCGCTCCGGAGCCGCGCTCAGCGTCGTCACGGCGGAACTGCGATACCCCGGCAGTTGCCGCACCGCGCGGGCCCACTCCCGTACCGCTGTCGACCAGTCCTCCTCGACCACCGCCAGCTGGGCAATTTCGGCCGCGAGCGCCTCCGGCTTCCCCAGCCGGTCCCGTCCCAGCTGATAGGCGCGGCGGGCCATCGGGCGGTCCCGGTGCTGCAGCGCCGCCGCCGCCCACTCCCGGTACGGGGTCTCATCTCCCGGCGCGGCGCGGTGCCAGGCTTCGGCGAGGGTTCCGAGGCTGTCCAGCAGGTTGGCGGACGCGTAGACCCGCACCGCGATCCCGTATACCGTGGCCCCGGGCTGGGGTGTGGCCAGCGCCGCACGGACCGCCGGCAGCATCTCGGGGTTCCGATTCACCGGCGTCAGGGCGCGTTCCAGCCCCAGCAGCGCTGCCACCTCGGCGGGATGGTCCTGCAGCACCGTGCGGTAGATCTCGGCTGCCTGCAGATAGCTGCCCCGGCGTTCGAGATCGAACGCCCGGGCCATCGGGTCCTGGGCCCTCGCGAGCCCCGGCACCAGTGACCCCAGCAGCGCCACTAACCGCCACTTCACGGTGCGCTGTTCCGTTCTCCCGCGCCTTCGCCCAGGCGCCGGAAGTACTCCAGCACCCGGCGTCGCTCCTCGGGCGTGAGGGCCTGCAGCTCGTCCCAGCGCGGCAGCTGGAAGCCGGCCTCGGCATCGCGCCGCGCCCGAAGCACCGGAGGGAGCCGAATGCTGTCGGCGGCGGCCGTGGTGGACTGCCGTTCCTGCTGCTCATCCTGTTCCTGCCCCTGCAGGGTCCGGCCGGCGTCCAGCATGCGGCGGAACAGCCGTTCCTGGCGCTCGACGGTCTGCCGGTCCAGTTGAGCCGCCTCCATGCGGCGGGCCAGGTCCGCGGCCTCATCCGCCATGTCGGCCGCGCCGGGGATCTGCCCCCCGGCCCGCAACCGTTCCAGCTGCTCCGCGAGAGCACGCTGCCTGGCGCCGAGCGCCCTGAGTTGATCCTGGCTCGGGCCGCCCTGGCCCATCTGAGGCAGTAGCCCGCCCGACTGCTGCCCCAGCTGGCCCTGCTGCTGGGCCAGCTGGGCCATCTGCTCCATGGCTTCCTGCAGGCCCGATCCCGAACCCGCCCCCTCGACCGCTCCCTTGCTGCGGAGCAATCCGAAGGCCGCGGCATTTAGCGCGTCGATGGCCTCGCCCGCCTGTTTACCCGCCTCCCTGGTGTTGGGGGCCGCGGTAGCGAGCGCCTCCCGGGCCTGGCGCATCGCGTCCCGGGCCGCCGCCAGCGCCACGCTGGTCTGCTGCGACACCAGCGCGTGCTTGCCCGCCAGCTGCTTCATCGTCTCGAGCAGGCGCTCCACTCCCTCCTCGACCGCCCCCTCCTCCGACCGGGCTCCTGGACTGGTGTCTCCGCGGCGGAGCGTCTCGGCTAACCGCAGCTGCCGTTCGGCCAGCCGGCTGACATCGCCCATCGCCTGGTCCAGGCCTCGCATCACCTCCTGGCGCCACGACTGCTGCAGCTCCTCCCGCTCCGATTTCAATTCATCCCCCAGCGGCTCCAGCTGCTCTTCGGCCTGCTGACCCTCGCGGGCGGCTTCCGACTGTTTCCCCTGGCGGGCGGCCTGGCTGGCTCGCTGCATCCGGCGCGCGGCCGAGCGGGCGCGTTCGGCGGACTGCTGCAGCTTCCGGGGCCGCTGGTCCGGCGGGGACTCGAGCTCCGCGGAGAGCCGGTCGAGCGAAGCGCCGAGACTGTCTGCCCGCTCCCCGAGTGCCGCCTCCTCCGCCGCGGCCCGCAGCGAATCCTCCCGGGCCAGCTGCTCCAGCCAGCGCTTCTGATCCGCGGCCAGGTCACGCGCTTCCGCGGTGAGGTTGGCCAGATCCCCCTCGACCGCGGCGCGCTTGAACAGCTCCCGGCTCCGCTCCAGCGCTTCCCGCAGCCGCGCCTGCGCCTCGGCCAGCCGCTCCAGGGCCTCCCTGGAGCGCTCGGGATCGAGTTCCTGGAGCGCCTGCTGCAGTTCCTGCAGCCGCTGCCGCAGCTCCGGCGTCAGGGCCCGAGCCAGTTCCTGCTGGATCTCCTGCAACCGCTGCTGCCAGGCGGGATCGTGCAGCCCCGCGGCGTCGGCGCTCTGCTGCAGCTGCTCCAGGGTCTGCCGCACCTGCTCCGCCTGGCGCAGCAACTCGGCCTGGGCCTCAGCCACGGACTCGGCCCGTTTGGCGTTCTCGAAGCTCAGCGACTGGTCCGGCCCCCCCGGCTTCTGACCGGCGCGCACCCGTTCCCGGGACAGGTCCTCGGTCTGACGTTCCAGCCGGCGGCTCGCCTCGGTGATGCTGTCGAGGCGCTGCCCGACCTCCGCCGAGGTCGCCCGGGCGGCCTGACGCACTTCAGCGAGGCTGGGCAGGCGGAGAACGTATTCGGTCGACCGGGACTGGTGGGCTCGAGGAGCGTTGTCCGCGGCGAGCACCGTGAACCGCACGGTGTCGCCGGGCAGCAGGTTCCGCAGGTTGAGGTCGAGGTCGTAGGGCAGCAGCACCCGGCTCCGGGAATCGTCCGGCAGAGGAACAGCCTCCTGCACCGGCGGGTCCGCGAAGCCGAGCCGACTGATCCGCCGGCTTTCCACCACCACCCGGGTCAACCCGTGATCATCGGCGGCATCGATGACCAGCGGCACCCGGAGGGTCAGCGGAATGATCGCGTCGGAACCGGGAACCGGAACTTCGACAGTGGGGACGCTGTCCGGGACCAGGACTACCGGCAGTCGCACCGGATCGCCCGCGAGGACCTCTCCGGAGCGGGCCGAGAGAGCCAGCGACCACAGTGCGGTCGCGGCCGGAGTGAGTCCGCCGTGGAACCGGCCGCCGCTGACCGGAAGCTCGATGCGGGCCGACCCCGCGACCCAGGCGGCATCGAGCAGCTCGGTCGTGGCCTCGCCCACGGTCTCCAGCCGGGTGCCCTCCGGGACCACGATGGTGTCGCCATCGGTGGGAAGCGGCTCGTCCTCGAGCGCCAGATATCGCGGATAGCGGGCGGTGACGGTGAGGCTGCCGAGAAACACGGGCATCCTCACCCGCACCTGCAGGGTGTCGGAACTGCGGCCCCCGCTGGTCAGCCGCAGGAACAGGTCGTTCTCCAGCGGCCCCAGCACGGTGGTGGCCCGGCCCAGCGAGTCGAGCCCCAGGCCCTGCCCGCGCCAGGGCTCGCCGGGCCCCCGCACCCACAGGATCGCATGGCGGTGGCCGGCCGCCGTGACGGTGGCCTCGACGCTGCCGCCCCGGTCGATGGTGGTGGCGCTGAGCCTGATGGTCACCGGGGCCACGGTGGCAGCCCACGCCTCTCCCGGTCGCCACAATCGGGCCGGCGGTCCGCCCAGCGGCCGGGCCGAGATCAGCAGCAGCACGGCCCCGATCAGCCAGCTACCGCTGCGGAGGGCCCGCCGGTGGAACCCGGCCCGGATCGGCGCCAGCAGTTCCGACTCCGAGCGGGCCAGCGCCTCGGCCTGCTGCAGGTCGGCGACCGCCAGCAGCTCCAGGCTGGTGCCCGCCGCCGCCGGACCGAGCAGGCCCCGCAGGGTGCCACCGCGAAATCCGCGGGCCCCGATGGCCCCCGCCAGCCAAGGTGGGGATAATTCCCCAAGCCGGCGCCACATCAACCCGGACAGCCCGGCGGCCAGGGCCGTGCCCAGCGCCCAGGTGCCGAGCACCCAGGCGGGCTGACCCAGCCATCCCAGCCGCGCGGCCCAGGCCGACAGCCCGAAGATCGCCGCGAGCCCGCCCGCCAGCCCCGCGGCCCAGGACAGCCACGCCAGCCGTCGCAGCCCGGCCAGGATGGAGAGCAGCAGCCGGCCGGTCTGACTCACGGCACCGCTCCCGCGTATCCCACCGAGTAAGCGAACAGGTTCACGCCCACCCGCAGCGCCGCCTCATGCTTGTCCGGCGGATCATGATGCACCTCGGCGTCCTCCCAGCCGTCGCCCAGGTCGCACTGGTAGTCGTAGAAGACGGCTAGCCGCCCGTCGAGGAAGATCCCGAAGCCCTGGGCCGGCTTGCCATCATGTTCGTGGATCTTGGGCAGGCCCCGGGGAAAGTCGTAGATCAGATGGTAGACGGGGTGATTGAGGGGAACTTCCTCCAGCGGATGATCGGGGAACAGCCGCGCCATTTCCCGTCGAAACGATTCGTCGAGCCCATAGTTGTCGCTGGCGTGCAGGAATCCGCCCTGTTGCAACCAGCGGCGCAGGATGGCGAGTTCGGAATCGCTGAAGTGGATGTTGCCGTGACCCGTCAGGTGCAGGTATGGCACGGTCCACAGCTCATCGTCCAGCAGCCGGACCACCCGTTCCTCGGAAGCCACCCGGAGATCGGTCCGGGTGGCGATTGCCCGCAGCAGGTTCGGCAGGCTGGAGGGGTTGGCGTACCAGTCGCCGCCCCCGTCATAGTGCAGCCGCCCGATGGTCATCGTCGGCACCGGCGCTGCCGATCCGCCCAGCAGGGCTGCCACCACCGCCGCGCCGGCCGCCCGGCCGAACCCCCGCCTCATCCGATCCCCGTAACGATCCGGTAGGCGTCGTTCCGGGCCACCCCGTAGGCGGCGATCAGCTGTTGAACCGCCATCTTGCGTGACATCCCTTCGGCGAGCAGGCGGGCGGCCCGGTCGGCCAGGTCGGGCGGCAGCGGCGCCCGCCTTGATCGTTCGCCGGTGCCGGCCAGGAGAACCGTGATTTCACCCCGAGGCGGGGTGGCGCTGTAGTGCGTTTCCAACTGGGCGAGGGTTCCGGTGCGGATCTCCTCGTGCACCTTGGTCAGCTCCCGCGCCACTACTGCCTCCCGTTCCTGACCCGCCAGCTCCGCCAGGTCGTTCAGCAGCCCGGTGAGTCGCGACGGGGCCTCATACAGCACGACGGTCCAGGGGCACTCCGCCGCACGTTCCAGGAGCTCGCTCCGGTCCTTGCCCCGGCGGGGCGGGAATCCCAGGAAGAGGAAACGGTCGGCGGGGAGGCCGGCGGCGGAGAGCGCCGTCCCGACGGCGGTGGGGCCGGGGATGGGCACCACCGCGATGCCGGCGGAACGAACCGCCCGCACCAGCTCGGGCCCTGGATCGCTAACCCCCGGGGTACCGGCATCGGTGACCAGAGCCACGTCCCGCCCGTCCTGCAGGATCTCCAGCAGGACCGTCTGGCGCCGCTCGGGTGAGTGGGCATGGAAGCTGATGACCCGGGGATGGGCATCGAGGTGGCTGAGCAGCGGCCGGATGCGGCGAGTGTCCTCGGCCGCCACCACGGGAACGGTGCGCAGGGTGTCCCGGGCCCGAAGCGACAGATCGCCCAGGTGGCCCAGCGGGGTGGCCACCACGTACAGGGTTCCGGCCGGCATGCAGGAAAGGTAGGGGGGGAGCCCCGAGGGAGCGAGCGCCAACGCGAAACGGGAGCGGCGCGTTGCCTCTCCCGTTGTCCCCCTGGCGGGCCTGACGGTCGTCAGGGCAGGTGTTGCTGGATCTTGCCTTCGAGAATGCTCTTGACGCGGGGATCGGCCCCGATCACGGTGTCGACGTGTTTGCCGTCCTTGAAGAACATGATCGTCGGGATCGAGCGCACGTTGAACCGGACGGCGGTCGCCTGGTTGCTGTCGGTGTCGAGCTTGGCCACCTTGACCTTGCCGGCGTACTGTTCGGCCAACTGTTCAATCACCGGAGCGATCGCCTGGCAGGGGCCACACCACACCGCCCAGAAGTCCACCACCGCCAGACCCTTTAGCTGCTCGATTTCGGCCCCGAAATTCGCGTCCGTCACCTGCGTCACATTGGCGCTGGCCATGCGTTTCTGATCCTTTCGCAGTACCTTAGTGCCTTGGCGTGGCACCGTGCCACGCCGCCATTCCGCCACAACCCCGTCCTGCCCGTGCCAGCATCCCCCCAGATCGCCCACATTGGCATCGCCGTGCCATCGATCGCCGCGGCGCTGCCATTCTACCACGACGTGCTGGGGCTCGAGCCCGGCCCTCCCGAGGAGGCCGATGGCTCCCGGATCGTCTCGCTGGGCCTGGGTGGGTCCGCCGTGGAACTGCTGGAGCCACTCACTCCCGAGAGTCCCATCGGACGGTTCCTGGCCCGGCGCGGCCCCGGCATCCACCATGTCTGCTACCGGGTGCCCGATCTGGACCAGGCCCTCGCCGCCTGCCGCGCGGCGGGCTATGACCTCATCGACCAGACCCCACGGTTTGGTGCGGGTGGCCACCGGATCGCCTTTGTCCATCCCCGTACCACCGCCGGCATCCTGCTCGAGCTGACCGAGTAATCAATTGGCTGGCCGGGGAGACTCGGCACAGGACCGGCCGGGGGTCCCGGCCAGGGACAGGTCGATGCTGGCGACGATCCAGCCGGCCGAGGTCTTCACCGTGCCGAAGGGCACCACCCTGGCGCAGTTGCGCCCATCCGGGTCGGTTCGGTTCAGTTCCACCCGCACCAGCTGCCGGTTGGCGTCGGTGCCCCAGGGTTCGGTCCCCAGGATCTTGTACGGGGTGAGGCGGAGGAAGGCCTGGGTCACCACCAGACGCTGCTCGTAATCGTTGGGCTGACGAACCACCGCGGCCGGCCCGCTGGGGGTGCCCCAGAACCGCGCCATCCGGTTCATGTTGCTGTCGGCGACGGCCTGCATGAAGTTCCGAACGGCGTCGGTTCCCGACGCGGCCTCGTCCTTGGGAGCCGCGGCGCCGGGCCCAGGCCCGCAGGCGAGCAGCACCGGGAGCAGGGCAACGAACAGTGGTCGAAACACGCGAGCCTCCAACCCGATCCGGGTAAAGAATGGCGCAACATAAACCGGCCCTGTGGAGCGGGCAATGACGCGAATCCGCCTGTACATCAACGTTGACCACGTCGCCACGGTGCGCCAGGCACGGCGCACCGTCGAACCCGATCCGGTCGAGGCCGCCGCACTGGCCGAGGCCCATGGGGCGGACGGAATCACGGTGCACCTGCGCGAGGATCGGCGCCACATTCAGGACCACGACCTTGAACGGCTGGCGCCCCGGATCCGGACCGTGCTCAACTTCGAGCTGGCCACCCATCCCGAGATCGTCGCCCTGGCCTGCCGGCTGCGGCCCTACCAGGCCACGCTGGTTCCGGAGCGGCGCGAGGAGGTGACGACCGAGGGGGGTCTGGACCTGGTCGGGGCGGGCCCCCAGCTGCTGGACACCGCCCGGCGGCTCGCCGACTACGGCATCCGGGTGAGTCTCTTCATCGACCCCACACCGGACGCGGTGCGCCATGCGGCAGCGATGCAGGTGGCAGCGGTGGAGTTCCACACCGGGCGATATGCCCACGCCTGGCCCCAGGCTGGCGCCGCCCTGGCCGAACTGGAACAGGCGGTGGAGCTGGCGCGGAGCCTGCATCTCGCCGTGCACGCCGGACATGGGCTCACCTACCGCAATGTGACGCCGGTCGCGGCCGTGCCCGGGATCGAGGAACTCAACATCGGGCACAGCATCGTCAGCCGGGCGGTCATGGCCGGCATGGGACCTGCCGTACGGGAGATGCGGGAACTGGTCGACGCCGCCCGGGCCGCCATTTGACCGACGCTCGGACCCGGCCTACACTACCACGGATCCTTTTTCACGGACCTGCATGACTCAGCCGCTCGGTATTGACGATTTCTTCGCGCTCGAGGCCGGTGAATACCTCGAGCGGCTGGCCACGCTCGCGTCCCGCGCTGCCGCGCCCAATGGTGATGAACTGGTCCGATTCACCCGGGCACTCCGCGGCAGCGCCCTCATGGCGAACTACACCCCGATCGCCCGGGCCGCGAGCGGCCTGGAGCACCTGGTGCGGAGCTACCGGGACGGCAAGCGGACCTGGGATACCGAGCTGGCCGGCCTGGTCCGGGAAGCCATCGATGTCCTCCGCACCCTGGTCGAACGGGCCCGCTCCTGGTCCGCCGACGACCAGGCCAGAGCCGAGCGGCTGTCGGCCCAGCTGGAGAAGGTGGTCGGGGTGGGGCCCAAGCCGATCACTGGACCGATCCCCGCGGTCAGCGAGTCGGGGACCCGGGCCTTCCTGGCCCGCGAGGCCGCGGGCCTCGGCAGTGTGCTGGACCAGGCGTCCCGGAGCCTGGCCGGCGGGAGCGCCGGCACCGAAGCCATCCAGAGCGTGCTGCGACGGATGCAGCCGTTGCGCGGGCTCGCGGCGCTGGCGGACTACCCACCCCTCCCCGATCTGCTCGACGGCATCGAACGGACCGTGGATGCCCTGAG
This sequence comes from uncultured Gemmatimonadota bacterium, assembly GCA_937871775.1. Taxonomy (GTDB): domain Bacteria; phylum Gemmatimonadota; class Gemmatimonadetes; order Gemmatimonadales; family GWC2-71-9; genus JADJOM01. The sequence goes on from CALMOP010000292.1 coordinate 12,636, forward strand.
CCGGCTGGAGCTCCCCGCCGATGCCGCGGGAGAGCGGCTGGGCAGCGCCGCGGCGGGGCTGGGGCGTGCCGCCCGGGACATCGCCGAGCGGGGCCGCCCCGACCCCAACGCGGACGAGTTCCGGCGGTTTGCCGGGCTGTTGCTGGCGCCCGAGCGGGAACTCCCGCCGATCGTCCCGATCGAGTCGCTCTTCTTTGAAGGGGATCAAGGCATCCTGCACCGGGGCACCCCCCAGCGCAGTGCCACCGCCGGCTCACTCGGAGCGGCCGCGGTGGTCAGCCGGGGCGAGCACCTCTGCCAGACGGCCGACGAGATCGTGGAGGCCGGCTCCGCCCCGCAGCGGGACCTCCGGCTGCACGTGCTGCAGAGCGACCTCCGCACCCTGGCCGCGGGCCTGCCCGCCGGGCTCGACGTGGCGGTGGAAGCGTTCGCCGTGGCCGCCCGGGGCGCCATCACCCGAGGCATGGCCACCGACGAGCCGGCGCGGTTCGCGGGGCTCATCCGGGAAGCAGGTGCGCGGCTCCGGACGTTCACCGAGGTGACTCAGCCGGCCACGCTGATCCGTGGATTCGAGGAGCTGATTCGGAGCGTCGAGAAGCTCACCGGCGACGACGAGCGGACCGAGCCCCGCGGACGGGCCGCTTCCGGCCCGGCGGCCAGCCCTCGCGCTTCGGCACCGGGGGACGTCGTCCCGATCGAGATGCTCGCCCCCGATGCGGACCTGGCCCCGACCGCGGCGGACGGTTGGGACATCGCCGCCAGCTTCTCCAGCTACGAAGCCCTGGTGGCGGGTCTGCCGCCGCGGACCGCGGCCCCGCTGGAGGAGGCGGTGGTCGGTATCGAGACCCTTCTCTATCAGGGCCGGCCCGCGCTGGAACGGGCCAACGTGGTGCGCCGCGAGATCCGCACCGCGGTCGCGGCCTCGACCCCCATGAACACCCTGCGGCCCCTGGTGGACGAGCTGCTGGATCTCGTCGAACTCGCGCTCGCCGACTGAGTCCCCCGTGACCACCCCTCTCCCGGGCCGGCGCACTCCGGTCTGGCAGTTGCTGCTGGGGCTGGTCATCTCGGCGGGCCTGCTCTATCTCGCCCTGCGGGGCATTCACTTCCGCGAAGTCCTGGCCTACGTCCAGCGGGCCCGCTGGATACCGCTGTTGCTGGCCGTCTCGCTGGCGACTCTCACCTTCGCGCTTCGCATTTTCCGCTGGCAACTGCTGTTGACCGCCGAGGACGGGCGCCGGCTCCCCGCGGGTCCGCTGTGGCACGCCATCGCCATGGGGTTCATGGCCAACAACGTGCTGCCGCTCCGGGTCGGCGAGGTGATCCGGATCTATGCCGCCGCCCGACTCACCGGGACCCGCTTCACCGCGGTGCTGGCCTCGATCGCCGTGGAACGCCTGTTCGATGTGATCACGGTGGTGTCGCTGCTGGCGCTCGGCCTGTTCACGGCCCGGCTCCCCGAGAGCCAGATCGGCGGCTTCGGCATCGGGCGGATCGTGACCGTGGCGGGACTCGCCGCGCTGGCGGGACTGGTGATCGCCGCGTCGATCGCCGCGTTTCCGCTGGTGGCGGAGCGGCTGGTGCGGCGCCTCGTCCCCGCGCACCGGATCGCCAACCGGATCGTCGGCATGATCGAGGGGGTCCGACAGGGATTCTCGGCGCTGCATTCCCCGACCCGCGTCGCTGGCGCGATCGGGTGGTCCTTCGTGATCTGGGGAGTCTCCGCAGCATCCTTCTATACGATGTTCGCCGCCTTCGGCATCGAGGTGAACTTCCCCGGTGCCCTGCTGCTGCAGGGTCTGATCATGGCCGGCATCGCCCTGCCATCGACGCCCGGTTACGTGGGCGCCTTCGAACTCCCCATCATCGCGCTGCTGGCGCTGTATGGGGTCGACCGCGACCTGGCGGCGGCTTACGCCCTCACCTACCATGTCGCCACCTTCCTGCCGATCACCACCCTGGGCGCCTGGTCGGTGTTCCGGACCAAGCTGGGGTTGGGGGACCTCCGCCGGGGAAACGTGTGAGCGCCAGCGTCCGGGTCGCCGCCCACGCCAAGCTCAATCTGCTGCTCCGGGTGCTGGCCCGGGAACACGATGGGTTCCACGGCATCGAGACCCTGTTCTGCCTGATTTCCCTCGCCGACCAGCTGGTCCTCGAGCGCCGCGACGACGCCGGCATCAGCCTCGAGGTCGAGGGCCCCGATTGCGGTCCGGTGGCCGACAACCTTGCGGTGCGGGCCGCGGAGCTGGTGCTGGGAGCCACCGGTCGGCGCTTCGGGCTCCATATCCGGCTGCACAAGCAGATCCCGCTGCAGGGGGGGCTCGGGGGAGGATCAAGCGACGCCGCGGCCGCCCTGGTCGCGGTGAACCGACTGGCCGGGGATCCAGTCCCTCGCCACGAACTGCTGCAGTTCGCGGCGCGAATCGGCAGCGATGTGCCATTTCTTCTTGCCGGGGCACCGCTGGCGCTGGCCTGGGGACATGGGGAGCGCATGCTCCGCCTGCCGCCGTTGCCGACAGCCCCCGGCCTGCTGCTGGTACCCGCGCTGGGGGTTCGGACCCCTGAGGCCTATCGGATGGTGGACGACGCCCGACAGGGAATCGGGGTGCGGGGCGCCGTGGCCCTCGACCTCGAATCCCTCGGGAGCTGGGGCAGCCTGGGGCGGCTGGCTGGAAACGATTTCGAATTCGCGCTGTTCGGTCGGCACCCTGAGCTGAAACGCGCCTTCGAGGCGCTGGCGGCCACCCACCCACTGCTGTGCCGGATGACCGGGTCGGGATCCACGGTATTCGCGGTCTACCGCTCCCAGTCCGAGCGCGACGCGGCCCGGACTCAACTCAATCCCCGGTTGGGCCGGGTGCTTTCGTTTGACACGCTGACCACGCCTGCCCCGGGGCCCGACCAGTCCTGACCCGACGCTTCTCCCCCCGTTCCCTCAGCTTTACTATTGGGGGCGCTGGCCCCTCGTCCAATGGCAGGACATCGGACTTTGGATCCGAGAATGGTGGT
>CALMOP010000293.1 GCA_937871775.1 uncultured Gemmatimonadota bacterium
AGGTGCGGTAACGCATCCGACCCACCAGCCGGACCAGCTCCGGGTGCAGGCCGTGCACCCCGGTCTCGAACGCGGCCTTTTCCCCCAGCTCCTGCATCTCGCCGTTCAGCTCCTTCTGTACCTTGGCCACCAGCTCCTCGATCCGCCCGGGATGGATGCGGCCGTCGAGGATGAGCGCCTCCAGCGCCCGCCGGGCCACCTCCCGCCGCACCGGATCGAAGCAGCTGATGATCACGGTATCGGGCGTGTCGTCGATGATCACATCGACGCCGGTGGCCTGTTCGAAGGCCCGGATGTTCCGGCCTTCCCGACCGATGATCCGGCCCTTCATCTCGTCGCTGGGCAGCGCCACCGCGCTGACCGTGGTCTCCGCGGTATGCTCGGCCGCGATCCGCTGCACCGCGATGGCGACGATCTTCCGGGCTTCCTTGTCGGCCCCGCGCCGGGCCTGCTCCTTGATGTCCCGGGCCAGCGCCTGGGCCTGGCTGCGGCTCTCGTCCTCGGCCCGCTGCAGCACCTCCCGCCGGGCTTCCTCGCCGGTCAGCCCGGCGATGCGCTCGAGGCGGGCCCGCTCCTCGCCCGCGAGTTGTTCCAGTTCCTGCTCTCGACCCTTGAGCGCTGCGTCCCGCCGGCGGAGCTCCTCCTCGCGGGAGATGAACCCGGCTTCCTGGCGGCGCACTTCATCGAGCTGGCGCTCCAGGGCGCGGTCCCGCTCCTCGGCCCGCCGCTCCAGCCGATCCCGCTCCTCGCGCCGCTGCTGCACCTCCCGGTCCAGATCCTCCCGAAGGCGCAGGATCTCCAGCTTGCCCTCGAGCATGATCTGATTGCGCGCCTCCTGGGCCTTGCCGGTCGCCTCCGCGACCAGCCCCTGGGCCTCGCCGCGGGCGGCGGCGAGAATCCGGGTCGCGCTCTGCCGCTGCGCCCGGCTGTACAGGATGAAGAGGATGCTCGAGACCAGCAGACCGACAACAAGCCCCTCAAGGAGAGGCGGCAGGATGGACGACATGCGATCTATCTCCAGGAGCCCGGCCCGGAGGCGGCTCCGTCAGGTGCACCGGGCTGGTGCCCGGTCGCGGCGACTCAGCCGGTGGTACTGTGGGGTCCCGTGGCCCGCCGCCCCCGCTTGGCCGGCGGCAGCAGTCGGGCCAGATCATCTGCCATGGCGTTCAGACGCGCCGCGTGGTCCCGATCCCCCCGACGGGCCTGGAACAGCTCGTCGGTGATGGCCAGCGCAGCGAGGATGGCCGCCTTGTGGGTCTCGACCTGGGGCAGCATCTCCCGGATCCGCCGCAGTGCGACGTCGACATACGCCGCCACCTCCCGGGTGTATTCGGGCGGCAGCTCGGAGCGGACCGTGTAGTCTTCACCGCCGATCGTGACCCGGACCGCATGCTTGGGTGTGCTCATGCGGCCCCCTCATCGGCGTCCTGTTGCAGGAAGCGGAGCCGGCTCGCCAGCAGCGCCAACCGGTCCCGGGCCGCATCGATCCGGGCCCGGAACGCCTGGCTCTCCACTTCCAGTTCCACCACTCGCTGCCGGGCCTGCAGCATCTCCGGCCCGGCCAGCATCCCACCCCGGGCGCGGGCCTCGCCAAGTTCGGCTTCGGCCTTGAGGGAGCGGCGGCGCCAGACCGCCAGCTCCTCGCCGAGGTGCTGCAGCAGGCCCCCCAGCTCGTTCAGCGCCGGGACGTCAGGACGTTCGTAGCCTTGCGTCAAGTTCTTTCTCCACGGCCTTCAGCACCCGGCTCACCGCCTGATCGACTTCCTCGTCGCGCACGGTGCGATCCGCCCCCCGCAGCCGGAGCCGGAACTGCACCGCCCGGCGATCGGAACCCAGCTGCTCCGAGCGAAAATCGCTGACCACCTCCACCGACTCGAGCAGCGGGCCGGCGGCCCGCCGGATCACCCGCGCCGTATGGGCAGCGGTGACCTCGAGGGTCAGCACCAGATTGAGGTCCCGCCACGCCCCGGGCGTGGTGGGCAGCGCCTGGTAGCGCAACGGCGCCCGACCTTCGGGATTGAGGTCCAGCTCGAACCCGAACACTGGGGCGGCCCAAGCCGGCGGTGCCAGGCCGAGTCGTTCCGCATGGCCGATCAGGTCCTCGCCCAATCGTGCAACCCACCCTCCGGCCTCAACTTGCACGTCCGCGGCCGGATTGGCCAGAGCCACCGCCGCCGCGAAGCAGGCCTTGAGGTCCCAAAGGTCCATGTCATCTACCGCGGCACCAGCGCTCCAGTGGGCGGGGGCACGTGCGCCGGTGAGGACGCCCGCCACCCTCAGGGTCTCGAAGGGACGGCCCCCGGATTCCGAGCCCCGGAACACGGTGCCGATCTCGAACAGCCGGATGTCGCGCACCTGCCGGGACCAGTTGGTCTCGACCGCGCGCTCCAGTCCGGGCAGCACCCGCTGCCGCAGCCAAGCCTCTTCGCTGGAGAGCGGGTTCAGCAGCTTCACCCCGCCGGGCCCCGGCTCCGGCCCCAGCGGAATACTCTGGGCCTCGAACCAGCCCAGGGCAGCCAGCCCCTCCCGCACCCGGGTCACCGCCCGGTCCAGCACCGAGTCGCCCAGTCGGCCCACCCGGTAGGGACGGAGTTCGGTGGGGAAGTTGTCGTACCCATGCAGCCGGGCGATTTCCTCGATCAGGTCGATCTCGGCGCGGAGGTCGGGCCGCCAGCCGGGCACCTCCACGGCGAGCCGGGCGTCCTCCGGCTTGTGGAGCACGGTGCAGCCGACGGCGACCAGATACCGCTCCATGCACTCCACCGGCAGCGACTCACCCAGAACCAGGGCCACCCGGGCCACCCGGAGAAAGATTCGGGGCGGGGCCGTCGGCTCGGGCCACACGTCGACCGCGTCCACGACCTGGCCTCCGGCCGTGGCCAGAATCAGCTCGGCGGCGCGGCGCTGGGCCTCGGGGAGCCCCCAGAGATCGACCCCCCGCTCGAAGCGATAGGAGGCGTCGGTGGCCAGCGCGAGGGCCTTGCGGGTCCTGCGGGTCGCGGCCGGATCGAACCAGGCACATTCGATCAGCAGGTCGGTGGTCGCCGCGGTGACCTCGGTGTTTGCCGCCCCCATCACGCCGCCCACGCCGACCGCGCGGGCCTGGTCGGCGATCACGGTCATGCTGGGCGACAGCTCCCGGAGGGTCCCGTCCAGGGTGGTGAGGCGTTCCCCGGGCTGGGCCCGCCGCGCCACGATCGCGGGGCCGTGCAACTGGGCCAGGTCGTAGGCGTGCATGGGGTGATTCAGCTCCAGCATCACGTAGTTGGTCACGTCCACCACGTTGCTGATGCTGCGCACCCCGGCGGCCTGCAGCCGGTCGCTGAGCCAGGCCGGCGAGGGGCCGATCTTGACCCCCTTGATCACCACGGCGGTGAAGCGACGGCATCCCGCCGGGTCATCGGTACCCACGGTCACCCCGGCTACCTCGGCCCGCCTGGTCTCGACCCGGCGCAGGGTGCCCAGTCCGGTGACGGGGGCCCCGGGAATCTCGGGGAGCCGGAGCGGCACGCCGTAGCCGTGGGCCAGTTCCCGGGCGATCCCCTTGTGGCCGAGCAGGTCGGGACGGTTGGGGGTGACATCCAGCACCAGCCGGTCGTCGTCGACGGGCAGCACCTCGAGCAGCGGGGTGCCCGGCGCGGCGCCGGTCTGGAGCTCGAGAATGCCATCGTGCTCCTGGCCCAGCCCCAGTTCCCGGGCGGAGCACAGCATGCCCTCCGACAGCTCGCCCCGGATCTTGCGGCGCTCCAGCGTCACCCCACCCGGCAGGGTGACTCCCACGCGGGCAAAGGGGTACTTGCTGCCGGCGGTGACGTTGGGCGCCCCGCACACCACATGGCGGCGCTCGGGGGTCCCGTCGAAGACCTGGCACACCCGGAGTCGGTCGGCGTTGGGATGGGGAGCCACCGACTCGACCAGTCCGACCACCACCTGCTCCAGCCCGGGATGCAGCGGCTCAATGGCGTCGCAGGTGACGCCCAGCATGGCCAGCCGGGCCGCCACTTCGGTGGCGTCGAGCGGCCGCCGGAGGCAGCCCTCCAGCCAGCGACGGGAGACATTCATGCGAGTTCGCCCGGGGCGCGGAGACCGAACTGCTGCAGGAACCGCATGTCACCCTCGTAGAGCAGCCGGATGTCCGGGATGCCGTAACGGTTCAACGCGATCCGCCCCGGTCCCATGCCGAAGGCGAAGCCGGTGTAGCGCTCGGGATCCACCCCGCAGTTGGCGAGCACGGTGGGATGGACCATGCCGGCACCCAGGATCTCCATCCAGCCGGTCCCCTTGCAGGCCGGGCAGCCCTTGCCGCCGCAGACCCCGCAGCTGACGTCCATTTCGGCGGACGGCTCGGTGAAGGGGAAGAAGGAAGGACGGAACCGCACCGAGGTGCGGGCACCGAAGAACTCCCGGGCGAAGTGGCTCAGGGTGGCCTTGAGGTCGACGAAGGTGATCCCCTCGTCCACCGCCAGCCCCTCGATCTGGGCGAAGACCGGGGCGTGGGAGGCATCGAAGGTGTCCTTGCGGTACACCCAGCCGGGGATCACCACCCGCACCGGCGGCGGCTCCTGCTGCAGCACCCGGATCTGGACCGGCGAGGTGTGGGTGCGGAGCAGCCAGCGTCCCTGTTCCCGCTCCCGCCGATCGGAGAGGTCGCGGCGCTCGAAATCGGAGGCCACGCCGGAGCTGCGGTTGCGGCGGCGCTCCGCGGGGCCGCGGCGATCGGGGATATCGAGGTACAGGGTGTCGTGCAGGTCCATCGCCGGATGGTCGGGCGGGAAGTTGAGGGCCCCGAAGTTGTACCACTCGGTTTCCGCTTCGGGGCCCCCGGCCCGGGCAAAGCCCAGTCCGTGGAAGATCGCGACGATTTCCTCGACCACGGTGGTCACGGGGTGCACCCCACCGCCGTGGCGGAGCCGACCGGGCATGGTCAGATCGAGGCCGCGCGCGGCCGCGGCCGTCGCCGCCTGGGCCAGTTCCGCCTTCCGGGCCACGACCGCCGCCTCCAGGACCTGCTTCAGCCGGTTGGCCTCGCCGCCCACGGTGCGGCGCTGGTCCGGCGGCAGCCCCGGCAGCAGCTTCAGAATCTCGGTGAGGGCACCCTGCTTGCGGCCCAGCAGGCGCACTTCGGCCGCCTCGAGCCCGCGGGGATCGAGCGAGGGGATGTGGACCAGCTCGGTTTCGAGAGCGGCCAGGCGGCCGCGCAGCTCATCAGAATCGGCCATGGGTCCGGGAGACAGTGTGGGGCCACCCGCGACGGGCGGGCGACCCCACGGTACGTCCGGCAAACGGGGTCGCCCTACGCGTGGGCCCGGGCGACCTCGGCGATCTTGGCGAAGGCATCCAGGTCCCGGACCGCGAGGTCGGCCAGCACCTTGCGGTTCACGTCGACCCCGGCCTTGCGCAGCGCTGCCATGAACCCGCTGTAGTTGAACCCGTGCATCCGGGCGGCGGCATTGATCCGGGTGATCCACAGACTCCGGAATTCGCCTTTCTTCTTCCGCCGGTCGCGGTAGGCATACTGCATCCCCCGCTCGACGGTTTCCTTGGCAGCCTTGTACAGCTTGCTGCGCGCGCCGCGCGCACCCTTGGCGGCGCGCATGATCTTCTTCTTCCGGGCGTGGTGAGCAACGTTGCTCTTGACGCGAGGCATGGGCTCTCCCTTACGCCTGCAGCAGGCGGTTCACCCGCGGGAAATCCGCCGAGGCCACGAGGGCACCCTTCTTCAGCCGATTCTTCCGTTTGCGGGTCTTCTTGGTCAGGATATGGCTGTGATTGGCGTGCCACCGCTTCAGCTTCCCGGTCCCGGTCCGCTTGAAGCGCTTCATCGCGGCGCGCTTGGTCTTCATCTTCGGCATTGCTCATCTCCCCAGCAGGAGTGGAGCATTGCTCCACGCCTCCGTTGTCATTTTGGACTGCCTATTTGCTCGGGGCCAGGACCATCACCATGTTGCGGCCTTCGAGCTTGGCGTCCTGCTCGATCTTGCCGATGTCCGCCAGTCCACCGGCGAACCGGTCCAGCACCGCCTTGCCCAGCTCCAGGTGGGCAATCTGCCGACCCCGGTACATCATGGTGACCTTCACCTTGTTGCCTTCCAGCAGGAACTCCCGGGCATGGCGACTCTTGAACTCGAAGTCATGCTCCTCGATGCCGGGACGGACCTTGATTTCCTTCAGGTGAATCACGTGCTGCTTCTTCTTGGCCGCCCGCGCGGCCTTGGCCTCTTCGAACTTGAACTTGCCGTAGTCCATGATCTTGACCACGGGGGGCCGGGCCGTCG
>CALMOP010000294.1 GCA_937871775.1 uncultured Gemmatimonadota bacterium
CCGTCAGCGCGCCGAGCCCCAGGTTGATCAGCGAGACCGACAGCAGGTAGGTAGAGATCTGGCGCTCGGTCTCGGCCACACTGGCCAGCACCTGCTCGGCCTCCTCTGCCGGCAGGATGCGCGGCAGTTTCTTCAAGAACTGGTCTCCCGAGGCCAGGAAGAAATACAGCAGCACCAGCACGATCAGCCCTCGCGCCAGCACGTGCCACGCGCTGCCCAGCACGACCTGACTGAGGCTGGGCCGCTTGAGTTCCACCTGGGGGGTGTCGGATCCACCGACCGCGGTGATCTGATCCACCTGGGCCGCGGTCTGGCTGACCTGCTCCACCGACCGGAGCAGCCGGCGCAGCCGGGTGTCCAGGCGCTTGAGGTCCTGCGGTGCGCGCGCGACCCAGTCGGCGGCCGGCTCCCACAGCTGATACACCGCAGCGCCGGTCCCGCCGATCAGCGAGATCACCAGCAGCAGCGCCCCCGCCGAGGCCGGAATCCGGAGTCGTTGCAGGCCGCGGACCAGCGGGCGCAGCAGCAGCGACAGCACCAGGGCCAGCACGATCGGCAGGAAGAAATCCTGGCCCAGGTGCAGGGTGTAGAACACCGCCAGCAGGAACAGCCCGGTGGTGGCGACCGAGCGGAATTCCGCGATCATGGCGGCCGACAGGCGAGGCGCGCGGGGGGTCGTCATCTCAGCGCCACAACCGCTGGTACCAGCGGATCTCGAAGCTGGTGCTCCGGAACTGGGACGTCCGTCCGCCGGAACCGCTGCTGACCACCGTGTAACTCCAGCCGGCTTCGATGGGCCAGCCGCAGCGCTGACCGCGCTCGCATTCGTGGGCAGTCCGACCCACGTAGCTGAGCCCGCCCCCGAGCGCCAGTGCCTTGCGACTGGCCTCGGCCATGACGGAGGCGGGCACCCCGGGGATCGCATCTCCGGCGGCGTCGTACTGTACCTGGTCCGCAGCGGTGTGGCTGTAGTCGACCTGGCCGTGCAGGGCGAGGTTCCGGGCCAGCCGCAGATAGGGGCGGATCCCCAACGACACGATGTCGCCGGCATCCAGCTGCACGTTCTTCAGCAGGGCCGCTTCGGCGTAGGGCGCGGACGGTGGCGCCACCCGCCGGACCCGGAGCGAAGCAAGCCGCGCCAGGAACCCGCCGCTGGCCCGGAGCCCGATCCGTCCCCGGCCCAGGTCGGCGGTGGCCGACACCCCGACCTCGTAGCGCCCGTTGCCGGTCCCGACGTCGACCAGGTTGTTGGGGTTGTCCCGAGTCCCCGTCGGGAGCCGCAGCAGGCCGCTCAGCGCCAGCCGGAATCCACCGTTGTGCTCCGGGCGGTCGAACCGGTCGACCAGGGTGAGCACCGTCCCGACATCCATGTCGCCCATGCGGGAGATCTTGGCCTCGCCCGGCGCGAAGGCGGCGATGGGGCCCAGCGGATTGCTCAGGAAGTCCGTGAAGTCCTGGTCGGTCAATCGATTCGAGGCCAGGACCGGATCCAGGCTGAATCCGGTGACGCTGAGCGAGGTCTCGAGCGTGCTCTGGAGATTCCGTATCACCGCGATGATCTGCTGGCCGGTCGGGCTGGCTCCGGTGGGAAGGAACGGGCTAGGGCTCCCGAGCGTCACGGAGTAGAGTTCGTCCCGCAGTGAATCGCCCTGCGCCTTGGTATTCTGGGCCAGGGCCAGCGTGGCGTTGTCGGTGTAGAAGCCGGCGGTGATGTTGGCATCCAGCGTTTGGAGGGCCGCGTCGAAGGCGGAAAAGAACTGATTGGCCCGGTTCTGCTCCGCCTGATTGCCGTACACCGGGTGCGCCGGATTGAAGCCGGCGTCGGCGCTGGTCGAGTCCAGTCTGAGATTGGTCTGGACCCGGGTGTTCACAAAGGGGATGTGGGAGAACAGTGTCAGTTGGCGGGTGACTCCCAGGCTGATGCCGACGATCCCGGTCCCGATCGTCAGTTGGCCCCGGGCCCGCTGCCTGCCCAGATTGAGCCGATAGCCTGGCTGGTCCAGGATCTGTCCGATGAGAGTGTCGGCGTGGACCAGGAGGGGAACTCGGTCGCTGCCCAGGGCCGGGCTGCCGAAATCGGCCAGGTAGTCTTCGCGGTGCCCGTCCAGCAGCCGGCGATCCGCACTCTGGAACGCGCCCTGGATCTCGAAGCGCAGACTACCCTTGGGGGTGCCGACCGGGGCCAGCTGGCCGGCCAGGGGGTATCCCAACAGAACCAGCCATGCCAGCGGAACCAGCACTCGACTCAGACAGCCTCCCGAGAGTGAGCCTCGCGTGACGATTGCCCCACCGGTGCGACAGGCAACATCGCTCTTTCTGGAACGGTTTGGAAGCCGGCCGACCGTGCTGGTCTCCGCCCCCGGTCGGGTCAATCTGCTGGGGGAGCACACCGACTACAACGGTGGTCCGGTGCTGCCTTTTGCCATGGAGCAGCGTACCGTCGTGGCCGTGGGTCCGGCCTCCACCTGGCGGGCGGTGTCGACGCTGGATCCGGACATCCAGGACCTGAATCCGGAGCTGATTGAACGGGGGCACTGGACCGCCTACCTGAGCGGGGTGATCCGGGTGCTGGGCCGGCGCGGGCTGGCCCCCCGTGGGGCCTCACTGGCCGTCGCCAGCAGCGTGCCCGCCGGGAGCGGGCTCTCTTCCTCGGCCGCGCTCACGGTGGCGACCGCACGGGCCCTCGCCAACCTCGCGGGGCACCGGATCCCTCCCGAGCTCGCGGCGGACGTCGCCTTCCATGCCGAACACGACGAGGTCGGGGTTCGCTGCGGGCGCATGGACCAGACCGTGGCGGCCCGCGCTCGGGCCGACCACGCGCTGCTGTTCGAGACCGGGACTGGAGAAGTGCTGCACCATCCTCTGGCCAGCCGGGTTTGGCTGTTCGACACCGGGGTCCGGCACCGTCTGTCGGGAGGCGCACTCAACCAGCGCCGTCAGGAGTGCGAGGTGGCCCTGGGATTGGCCCGGGAGCTGGGCTGCCGGGCCGAAGCCCTCGCGGCCATTCCCGAGGCCGACGTCGGCGACCTGGTGCGGTCGATTCCCGCCCCCTGGGGCCCCCGGCTACGCCACGTCGTGACCGAGACTGCCCGCACTCGGCGGGCCGCCGCGGCTCTCGCTTCCCGCGACCTGACGACCCTGGGCCGGTTGCTGGTCGAAGGGCACGAGTCCCTCCGCCACGACTTCCAGTCGAGCTGTCCCGAGGCAGACCACCTGGTGGAGGGGGCGGTGGAGCTGGGGGCGCTCGGCGCGAGGCTTACCGGCGCCGGGTGGGGCGGGACCGTGATCGCACTGCTGCCTCCCGAACGGGAAGAGCAGATTGCGGCCGAGCTGGGGCTCCGGTTCCAGGCGGCCTATGGGCGGCTACCCCAGGTGTGGTCTACCCGGGCCGGCCCCGGGCTCCGCAGTGAAAAATGAGGGCCGTGGGTTTCCCCACGGCCCTGAATGCTCCCCCCATCCCGCCGCCTGGACTCGGTCTACCAGGCGACCGCATACCGCGAGAAGTGGGCAACGTGGGTCGAGACCCGTGCCAATAGCCTGCTTCGTCGAGTCGCCATCCACTCGCGGACATTGAACGCTTCATCGACATAGATGATCGTGGGAGCCCTGCCGCTCGCCGGCCTGCACCCGGCGTAGTTCAAGCTGAGCGTGGGCAGTTCTCCCGCGTTGAACCGGAGTCCCTCGGGGCCGAACCGAACACTGGAAGTGTTGTCGCCCGGGAGCACCATCGAGATTCGCACGGTCCGGTCCAGGGCCCCCGCCGGAATGATCAATAGCTGCGGGCCGAGGCTGAGGAGACCTCCCGCCGGGCCGATGTCCGCTGTGGTGCTGTCGTAGGCAAACTGGCGGCAGTTGGCGAGCGGCCCCTGGGCCGCGGGCGGCGCCAGTCCTCTGCTCGGGGTCTTATGCTCCTCCGAGTCGTTCTCGACCTCCCCCATCCCCTTGATGGTGGTCGGCGCGGTGCCCACGGGCACCGGGGCGGTGGTCCCATCGCACCCCAGCAGCAGAAAGGCGCCGAGATAGGTCAGGTAGCGAAGCACGCGGCGGTTCATGGTCCTACTCCTTCAGGGACGGAAACAGCGGCATCGGGAATCGGATCGAGGCTGGAGAAGTCCTCCTCGAGCGCGCGGAGAAACGCCGTCAGGACCCGGGGTGCCCAGAATTCCGGGGAGGAGACGATGATCTTGTGGGCCTCGGCGGGGCTCAGGGCCCGGCGATAGGGCCGTACCGTGGTCAGGGCGTCGTAGACGTCGGCGATGCCGACGATCTGGGCGTGGAGCGGAATCGCGTCGCCCGCCAGCTGGTCAGGGTAGCCGGCCCCGCTATAGCGTTCATGGTGCCACCGGATGATCGGCAGCAGCTCCCAGGGAAACTCGATCTCGGCAAGCATCTCCGCTCCCCAGACCGGGTGGGTCTTGACGACCTCGAATTCCTCCGGCGTGAGCGCCCCCGGCTTGTTCAGGATCTCGTGCGGGACCCGCACCTTGCCGAGGTCGTGCAGGTAGGCGCCCAGCCGGATGGTCCGGAGATCGTCCGGCTCCAGGCCAAGGGCCCGGGCCACCCCGGCGGCATAGGTCGCGACCCGCTCACAGTGGCCATGGGTGTAGGCGTCCGCCGATTCGATCGACTGGCCCCAATCCCGCACCACCGTCACGAAGGTGCCTTCGAGATCGTTCCGCTTGGCCGCGATGTCCCTGAGGTGTCCCTGGGCGTTGAGCCGGCCGAACAGCTGATAGCACGCATTGAGCCGGGTCAGGGCCTCGTGATTGCGGTTCTGCAGCTGGAACAGGATCGCCAGCTCACGGAGCGCCTCCGCCTCACACAACAGCCCGCCGGTCTCCCGTGCCTTGGTCACCGCGTCCTGCAGCCGGGCCTCGGCCAGTTCCGGCCGGCCACTCTCGCGGTAGACCACGCCCAGGATGCGATAGGCGTCGGCCTTTTCGAGTTCACTCTCCAGCCGGTGAAACCGCTCCAGGGCCTGCTCGGTAGCTTCCCGGGCCAGGCCGTAGCGGCCGCGCGCCGCGCTGGTCTCCCCCCGGGTGAGCAGCCCCAGCGCGACCAGGTAGGGATCCCGGACCCGTTCGGCGAGGGCCAGGCTCTGTTCCAGGTGCCGATCCACTTCGGCCCACAGCCGGCGGTCCATGCTGATGACGGCCAGATTGTGATGGGCGAGGGCCTGGCCATGCTCATCGCCGGCTCCCTCGTGGGCGGCCAGCGAGCGTTGGTAATGAAGAATGGCCGAGTCCAGGTCTCCCTGAACCGCGTCCAGCATGCCGAGATTGTGCTCCACCCGAGCGGCGATCTCGGGCAGACTTGCGGCGACGGCCAGGGCTTCGGTGAAGAGGCGGCGGGCTTCCAGCATGGCGCCGGTCTCGAACGCGAAGCCGGCCAGAGTGTTCAGGGCCCGCGCCACCAGCCGCTGGTCCCCGACCCGAACCCCCAGGTCGTGGCTGCGCCGACAGAGTGCCCGAGCAGTCTCCGGTTCATTGCGACGGTGATGAAGGATGCTGAGAGCCCGGAGGGCGTCACCCAGAACGCCGTTGGTGCCCGACGCGGTTGCCGCCTGGATGGCCCCGTGATAGAGCCGCACCGCGCGTCCCACCTCGCCGGCCCGTTCCGAGGCCTGCGCCTCGGCCAGGCGCTCGGCGGGACCCAGGGCCTGGGCCACCGGCCTGCGGTCACTCACGCGGTGCAGCTGATCCGGCTCGAGGTACGGCATGCGTTCCAGGACTCCAGGGAGATTCGTGGTTCGAAGCAGACTGGGTGCCGTGCCAACACGCAGGGTTCCCGGCGCATTCGCCGTAAGGCACCGCGTCACACCAGCCGCACGGGTTCACCTTCGGTACCTGGCCATCTCCTGCGGCACCGCGCCGAAGAGACCTTGGGTGTTACGGCCCCGGATCACACCGGGTGTGCTCTGTCAGTCGAAACCCGTGTCGGGTCGAAATACCGGCCCCGCACAGCTAGGTGTCAACTCTCATGCCGTTGTGGTGTCAAGAACTAATGCAGCCGTGTAATGTGGCCCAAGCCATTGTTGATATGGTATTTAGAATCACAAACCAGGCGCACCATGTCGTTAAGTGGGGCACGGTGCTGCGTGGCCGAGGCGCCGAGGCCGTAGCGGAGCAGTGGTGATCCGAATCACGGGTGACGAGATCCTGGTCGGGGGGGAGTGACTTCCCGCCCACCGCCCGTCCGCCCGTCCGCCCGTCCGCGTGTCCGTTCGCCCGTCTGCCCTACCGCCTCGCCACG
>CALMOP010000295.1 GCA_937871775.1 uncultured Gemmatimonadota bacterium
GGTGGCCACCGGGCTGGATCAGAAACGGCTGGCCGTGCTGCTGGCGGTGCTGGAGCGACGCGGGGGCACCTCGTTCGCCGACCTGGACGTGTTCGTGCAGGTGACGGCGGGCGTGCGCCTGACCGAGCCCACTTCGGATCTGGCCGTGGCCGCGGCCCTGGTCTCGAGCGTACTCAACCGGCCCTCACCCCCGGACGCACTGTTTCTAGGGGAGCTCGGCCTGGGCGGAGAGATTCGCCCTTCCGGCGGCATCGAGCGCCGCCTGGCCGAGGCGGGGCGGCTCGGGTTCCGGCGGGCATTCGTATCAGGCCGAACGGCCGGGCAGGCGTCCGGCCTCATCCTGGTCCCCCTCGACCACGTCGAGCAGCTGGTGGCGGTCCTTGCAGCCTGACGTCGGCGTCGTGATGGTGGCGGCGGGGCAGGGGCGACGGGCTGGGGGCGCCCAACCCAAGCAGTTCCGGGCTCTGGCCGGAGTCCCGATGCTGCTCCGGGCACTGCGACCGTTCACCAGCCATCCCGCCGTCTGCCACACCGTGGTGGCACTCCCACCGGCGGACGTAGCCCGGCCGCCCGACTGGCTGGCCTGCCTCCAGGGTGGTAGTCTCTCGGTCGTAGCCGGCGGGGTGGAGCGCAGTGATTCGGTGGCGGCCGCCCTGGTTGCCCTCCCCGCCGACTGCGCCATCGTACTGGTGCACGACGCGGCCCGGCCCCTCATTCCTCGTGAACTGATCGATGCGGTCATTGCCGTTGCGCGGCAGGGCTTCGGGGCCGTGCCAGCTCTCCCCCTGACGGACACCGTGAAGGAGTCCGATCGGGACGAGGGTGAGCTGCGCGTCGTACGAACCCTGCCGCGGCAGCGGCTGTGGCGGGCCCAGACGCCGCAGGGGTTCCCCCGCCCGATGCTGGAAGCCGCCTACGCC
The DNA here is from genome assembly GCA_937871775.1 of uncultured Gemmatimonadota bacterium. Taxonomy (GTDB): domain Bacteria; phylum Gemmatimonadota; class Gemmatimonadetes; order Gemmatimonadales; family GWC2-71-9; genus JADJOM01. The sequence goes on from CALMOP010000295.1 coordinate 921, forward strand.
GCGGCCCGGCGCGAGGGAGCAACGGCAACGGACGACGCGGGCCTGGTCGAGCGGTTGGGGCAGGTGGTGCGGCTGGTGCCCGGGAGCCCACGCAACCTGAAGGTGACGACCGAAGAAGACTTCCGCCTGGCGGAGCAGCTGCTGTGATCGAACTCCTGATCGTGTGCACCGGAAACATCTGCCGCAGCCCTATGGCCGAAACGCTGTTACGGCGGAAACTGGCTGAACACGGCCTGGGCGACGTCCACATCGCGTCGGCGGGAACCGGCGCCTGGGATGGCGAGCCCGCCAGTGAGGGTGCCTACCTGGTGTCGCTGGAGCACGGTCTGGATCTTTCGGCCCATCGGGCCCGACTGCTTACCCGCGATCTGGTGGAGTCTGCCCACTTGATCTTCGCGATGTCGCGCCATCACAGGATGCGGGCCGAACAGCTGGGTGGTGGCAGCAAGACCCACCTGGTCGGCGAATATGCCGGGCGCACCGGGGAGGATGCCGAGGTGCGTGACCCCTTCGGGGGAGCCATCGAGGGCTACCGGGAGTGCTTCGCCGAACTGGAAGTGCTGACTGACCTCATGGTCAGTCGGCTGGCGCGGGAAGTGTCCGGTGATCAGCGGTAGGACCCGGGTCTTCGCGATCCTGGGTGATCCCATTGCCCACTCGCTTTCTCCCATTATGCAGAACGCCGCGTTCCACGCCCTGGGGCTGGACGCCGTCTACGTGCCGCTCCGCGCGTCTCCGGAGGAGGTGCCTGCACTGTTGCGGGGGCTGATTCGAGGCGGCGGTGGAGGCAACGTCACTATCCCCCACAAGGAACTCGCTGCCCCAACAGTCGACCGACCCTCGGCCCGGGTGACCTCGCTGGGGGCCTGCAACACCTTCTGGGCAGACGGCAGTACCGCAGTGGGGGAAAACACCGACGTCGACGGTCTGCTGGAGGCCCTCGCGCTCCTGGAGGCGCCGGCGACGGCCTGGTTCATCGCGGGGACGGGAGGGGGAGCGCGGGCCGCGGTGGCGGCCGCCGTGACGCGGCAGGCCGGGGTCGCGATCCGCTCCCGGGATTCGAAGCGGAGGCGCCAGTTCGAGCTCTGGGCCACCAGTCTGGGGGCGTCGATCGTCACGGCGGCGGAGTGCGAGGTCCTGATCAATACCACCCCGCTCGGGCTCAAGGCCGGAGACCACCTGCCCATCGCCCTGGACGAGGCGCCCGGCGCGCTGGTCGCCTTCGACATGGTGTATCAGCGCGGCGAGACCGCCTGGGTGCGGCTCATGCGACAGCAGGGACTGCGGTCACAGGACGGGCGGGAGATGCTGGTGGCGCAGGGCGCCGCGGCCTTCCGATACTGGTTTCCGGACGAGGATCCCCCGCGGGAAATCATGCGGGCTGCGGTGCGCGATGCGCTGCGCTGACCTGGTCCGGCTGGCCCGCGAGGCCGAACGCTGGCTGCTCCCCGGCAGCTGCCTGGTCTGCAATGATCCGGTGGGACCGCTCGACGCCCTGCTGTGCACCGGCTGTCTGGCCCGCTGGCGCCGGCTGCCGGAACCGCAGTGCCGACGCTGCGGCCAGCCGCTTCCCGATCCCAGTCTCAGCTGCCGGATTTGCCCGGGGTGGCCCGACGGTTTCCTGGCGGCGCGGAGTGCGGTCTGGCTGGACGACGCCAGTCGCCCGGCCATCCATCACCTGAAGTACGGCGGCTGGTGGCGACTGGCGGAGCCGATGGCGGAGCGGATGGGCCGATTGCCGCAGTGGCCCCGTGGGGCCATGCTGGTGCCCATTCCGCTGAGTCGCCGACGCCAGCGGGGGCGCGGCTACAACCAGGCCGAGCGTTTGGCTGAGGCGCTGTCCCGCCGGGTCGGTCTGCCGGTCACCGCCGAGCTGCTGCTCCGCCGCCGGGAGACCGGCACCCAGACCCGGTTGACCCCCGAGGCCCGGCGGGCCAACATCGCCGAGGCCTTCTCGGTGACCTCGGCTCCCACCGGTACGCTGGTGCTGGTGGATGATGTCTTCACGACCGGGGCGACTCTGGCCGAGGCGGCCGCGACCCTGCTCGAGGCTGGAGCCGAAGCCGTGTTTGCGGTTACCTTTGCGCGGGCGAAGCCGTCGCTGGGGTAGCTCGTGCCGTTCCAACTTGCGGCCCCGAATCCTGGCAGGAGGTGGAGCGCCAGCAGTTGGAACGGTACTCGCCACCGCCGCCTTTCCGAGGAGCATGGATGCCAGTCAGAGTCGCGATCAACGGGTTCGGCCGGATCGGCCGGAACATGCTGCGTGCCGCCAAGGTTCAGGGCGCCGGCGAACTCGACTTCGTGGCGGTCAACGACCTCACCGATCCCGCCACCCTGGCGCACCTCCTGAAGTACGATTCGGTGCACGGCCGCTTTCCGGGCACGGTGGAGGCCAGGGGCGACGCCATCGTCGTCAACGGTGATGCGATCAAGGTGCTGGCCCAGAAAGACCCCGGGGCGTTGCCCTGGAAGGACCTCGGGGTGGACGTCGTGCTCGAGTCCACCGGCCTGTTCACCGATCGGGACAAGGCGGCCAGGCACCTGGCGGCCGGCGCCCGCAAGGTGGTCATCTCGGCGCCGGCCAAGAATGAGGACATCACCATCGTGTACGGGGTGAACCACACGAGCTACGACCCCGGGAACCACCACGTCATCTCCAACGCCAGCTGCACCACCAATTGCCTGGTGCCGGTGGTGAAGGTGATCCGGGAGCAGTTCGGGTTTGTCAACGGGTTCATGACCACGATCCACTCCTACACCAACGACCAGCCGATCCTGGACCTGCCCCACAAGGACCTGCGCCGGGCCCGGGCCGCGGCGCTGTCCATCATCCCGACCACGACCGGAGCCGCCAAGGCCACCAGCCTGGTGATCCCCGAGGTCAAGGGGAGGATCGATGGGGTGGCCCTGCGGGTGCCGACCTGTGACGTCTCGGTGGTCGACCTCACCTGCACCGTGGAGCGGAGCACCACGGTCGACGAGGTGAACGCAGCCTTCCGCACCGCCGCCGGGGGATCACTGAAGGGTGTGCTCGGCGTTTCCGATGAGCCACTGGTCTCGGTCGACTACATCGGCAATCTGAACTCGAGCACCGTCGATCTCGCTCTGACCAATGTGATCGAGGGCCGGCTGGTGCACGTCTCGTCCTGGTATGACAACGAGATGGGGTACTCGGCCCGGTGCGTGGACCTGATCCGCTACATCGGAGCCCGGCTGGCCTGAGCCGCCGGGGCCGATCGGTTCGGCCCCGACAGGCTCCGGTTGCCCCGAGCCCGCGATGAAACGATCGCTCCGGTCCCTGGACGGCGCCGTGCTCGATGGGCGCCGAGCGTTGGTCAGGGTCGATTTCAACTGTCCCCTCAAGGATGGCGTGGTCGCTGACAACACCCGGATCCGGGCCTCGCTCCCGACCATTCGTTACCTCCAGGAGAGGGGCGCCCGGGTGGTGTTGCTGTCCCATCTGGGCCGCCCGAAGGGTCCCGACCCCAGTCAGAGTCTCCGGCCCTGCGTCACCGAGCTGGAGCGCCTGTTGGGCGCGCCGGTGACCTTTCTCGCGGATCCGCTCGGCGGGGACGCGGCCACCACCACCAAACGACTGGCCCGCGGCGGGGTCGCCGTGGTGGAGAACACCCGGTTCCACCCCGGCGAGGAACAGAACGACCCGGCTCTGGCCAGGTCCTTCGCGGCCCTCGGTGACCTGTACGTGAATGATGCGTTCGGCTCCGCCCATCGCGCCCACGCCAGCACCGAGGCCGTGGCCCGGCTGCTCAAGCCGGCCGTCTCCGGCTTCCTGATGGAGAAGGAACTGAGCTACCTCGGCGGGGCGCTGGAGCAGCCGGCGCGGCCATTCGTGGCGGTGCTGGGGGGGGCCAAGGTCTCCGGAAAGATCGAGCTCATAGAACACCTGCTGCCGCGGGTGGATGCGATCCTGGTGGGCGGGGCCATGGCGTGCACCTTCTTTCGCGCACTGGGCCTGGAGACTGGCACCTCGCTGGTTGAGGAGGACCGGGTGGCGCTGGCCCGCACCTTGATCGATCAGGCCGGCTCCAAGCTGGTGCTGCCGGCCGGCGCGGTGATCGCCCTGAGGCTGGAGCGGGGTATCACGACCCGCTCGGTCCCCCGGGATCGGATTCCCGCCGGCTGGGCGATGTACGACATCTCGGAGGAGACCGAGCGGGAGTTCGCGGCTCGCATCGGCGCGGCCCGGACCGTGGTCTGGAACGGCCCCATGGGGGTCTTTGAGACCCCACCGTTCGACCACGGGACCCGCGCGGTAGCGCGCGCCATGGCGGCTGCTACCGCCACGGGGGTCGTCACCGTGGTCGGGGGAGGCGACTCGGCCGCCGCGGTGGCGCAGGCCGGCCTCCAGGACAAGATGAGCCATGTGTCGACCGGCGGCGGAGCCTCGCTGGAGTTCCTGGAAGGGAAGGAGCTTCCCGGGGTTGCCGCCCTGGACGACGCCTGACCGGTCTCCATGCGCCCAATCATCTACGCCGCCAACTGGAAGATGCACCTCCCCCCGGAGGACGCCCGTCAGTTCGCGGTCAGCTTTCGCGACGGCGTGGGCACGCTGCCGGGGCGCACGCTGTGGTTCTTCCCGTCGGCGGTGTCGCTCGAGGCGGTGTGCCAGGCCTTCCGCAATCGGCCCGACATCCGGGTTGGCGCCCAGGACGTACACTGGGAACCCAGGGGAGCATTCACCGGGGCGACCTCGATTCCACTGGCCCGGGGCGCCGGTGCCACCGGGGCGCTGGTGGGGCACTCGGAACGGCGCCACGTCTTCCTCGAGACCGACGCCGAGACCGGACGAAAGGTCCGGGCCCTGGTTGAGGCGGGTCTGACCGCGATGCTGTGTGTCGGCGAGCTGCTCGGTGAGCGTGAGGCGGGACAGACCGAAGCGGTCTGCATGCGGCAGCTCCGGGCAGGGCTCGAGGGGGTCTCCGGGGCGGCCTGGGACCAGGTTCTCATCGCGTACGAACCGGTCTGGGCCATCGGCACCGGGCGGAACGCCACTCCGGCCGACGCGGCGGAGGTGCACCGCGCCATTCGGGCGGAGCTGGCCCGGCTCGGTGCTCCCCGGAGTGTCCCGGTACTGTACGGGGGGAGTGTGAACCTCGGCAATGTGGCGGCGCTCCTGGCGGAGCGGGACATCGACGGGGTGCTGGTCGGCGGGGCCAGCCTGGACCCGGCCGGCTGGGCCCAACTGGTCTCGGTACTCCCCGCCTAGCTGGTCCGTGCTTCCCTTTGAGGGGGGCGCCGGTTAGACTGCTCCGGCTCCAAAACGGGACCCGACATGTACGCCTTTCTGCTCACCATCCTGATCCTCGACGGGCTGTTGCTGGCAGCCGTGATCCTGCTGCAGGCAGGCCAGGGCGGTGGCCTTGCCTCGTTCGGTGGTGGGACCACTGATCTGGTCGTGGGGGGCCGGCAGGCGGCCACGCTGTTGACCAAGACAACGTGGATCTGTGCGTCCCTGTTCATGGTGGTGGCTCTGCTGATCAGCCTCGTGGCGCCGAACGGGAGCGGCAGCAGCAGCGAGGTGCTGGAGCAGCTACACCAGAACGCTCCCACGGCGGAACAGCCGGCCGAGCTGCCGCTGGAAGGGCTCCCCGTAGCTCCTTCGCCCGATTCGACCGCCGCTCCGGCACCCGCAACGCCAGGCCAATGACGGTGCGGCAGCACGGAATTCGACGCGGGGCGCCGGAATGACCGGTCGCCCCGCGTTGGTGCTGTTGGAGGACGGGACCTGGTATCCTGGCACCTGCCAGCGACCCCAGGAGGCGGCCTTCGGCGAGGTGGTCTTCACCACCAACCTGAGTGGTTACCAGGAGGTCTTCACCGACCCGAGCTACCTCGGGCAGATCGTGGTCATGACGTCTCCCATGATCGGCAACTACGGTGTCAATCCCGAGGACATGGAGTCGAGCGGGCCCAAGGTCGCCGGTGTGGTGGTGCGGGAGATGGCTCGCCGACCCTCCAACTGGCGCTCCACCCAGTCGCTCGGTGACTGGCTCACCGAATCCCGGATTCCAGTGCTGGAAGGGGTGGACACCCGACGGCTGACGCGTCACATCCGGGAGCGGGGGGCCATGCGGGGGGTGATTGCCCAGGGTCGGGAGCCGACCCCTATCCTCACCCTGAGCCTGATGGAATCGCCCTCCATGGAGGGGTTGGACCTGGCGTCGCGAGCCACCGTCGAGCAGCGCTGGAGCGCGGGCAGCAGCGGCCCCCATGTGGTGGCCTACGATTACGGGATGAAGCGGAACATCGTCCGGATGCTGGTCGGGGCCGGCTGCCGGGTGACCGTGGTCCCCGCGTCCACTTCAGCCGCGGAGGTCCAGGCGCTCAAGCCGGACGGGTTGTTCCTCTCCAATGGCCCCGGCGACCCTGCGGCGGTGGACTACGCCATCAAGCACATTCGCGACCTGGCCGCCACTGGGCTCCCCACCTTCGGGATCTGCCTCGGTCACCAGCTGTTGGGACTGGCCTTCGGGGGTCGCACGGTCAAGCTCCCGTACGGGCACCGTGGAGGCAACCACCCTGTTCGGGATCTCGTTACAGGGCAAGTACTTATCACATCACAAAACCACGGATTCGCAGTTGCCGGTGAGCCCGATGGGGTGCCCGGAGCCGGCGATCTCAGGGTCACCCATATCAATCTGAATGATGGAACCGTGGAAGGCATTCGCCACAAAGCACTTCCGGTGTTTGCGGTGCAATACCACCCGGAGGCGGCTCCCGGCCCTCATGATGCGTACCCGCACTTTCAGGAATTCCTGCGGCTGCTCCCCTCCTGACCTCGCTGGTGGCCCAACCCCTTGACAGTCAACGGTTAAGGCCCTAGTGTCTCAAGCATTCCGGTGCCCCTTCGGTGGGTACTGGGCGAGAGAGACCTCCGGGGGAGAGAATGACGAAGGCCGATCTGGTGGAACGAGTTACCGAATCGATTGCCCGTACCGCCGGTCCCATGATCTCCAAGAAGGACTGCGCCCGGGTGGTGGATGCGTTCCTGGAGGCCGTCAAGGAGGCCCTCAAGAACCAGCACAACATTGAGGTTCGAGGGTTCGGCACCTTCAAGATTCGGCGCCGGAAGACCCGGATGGCCCGAAACCCGCGAACCGGTGATCCGGTGGAAGTGGCTGCACGGCCGGTCCCGGTGTTCAAGCCCAGCAAGGAGTTGCGGGCGCTGGTGGCGGATGAGCCCTTCGAAGTGGACGCCAGCGACGCGGACGATTGAGTCGAGCTCCCGTGCCGGGAATCGGCCACTCACTTTGCGGGGCGGGTCACGAACCCGCCCCGCCGTCTTTGGTGGAATCCAGCGTTATCTTCAGCCGGATGACCGTTCGGGTGCTGCTCTTCGCCAGATACGCGGAACTCGCCGGCCGCGAGGCGGTTGAG
>CALMOP010000296.1 GCA_937871775.1 uncultured Gemmatimonadota bacterium
GCCGGAGAGCCCCCGGTGACCCGGGTCATCCAGCGGGTGCCTGCCCTGGGGCGGGTGGATGACCTGGTGGTTGCCACGGACTCGACGATGGTGGCCAGGGTGGTCGAACTGACCGGGGTCCGAGCGGTGCTGACCCGCGACTCCCACGTCACCGGTACCGAACGGGTTGCCGAAGTGGCCGAACTTCCCGAGTACGCTGGCCACGACGTCATCGTGAATGTGCAGGGCGATGAGCCATTCCTGCCGCGTGCGGCGTTGGCCGGAGCGTTGGGGCGGGTAACCGCGGGGGATGACATCGGCACTGCTGCGGCCCCGCTGCCTGCCGAAAACGCGGCCGACCCCGCCCGAGTCAAGGTGGTCGCGGATCGCGAAGGTCGGGCGCTGTATTTCTCGCGGGCGGTGATCCCCTACCGCCAGGACAAGGGTAGCCCGAGCGCTGGGCTTTACTGGCAGCATCTGGGTGTTTACGTCTACCGCCGGGAGGCGTTGGCGCGCTGGACCAGGCTGCCGCCTTCCCTGGCCGAAGAGGCGGAGCGGCTGGAGCAGTTGCGGGCGCTCTATCATGGCCTGCGGGTGGGGGTGGCCCAACTGGACGAAGCGGTGGAGCCCGGGGTCGATACCCCCGAGGATCTGCGCCGAGCCGAGGCGCACTGGCTTGCAGAGGAGGCCCAGCGATGAGCGGCGGTACCCAGACCACCAAGTACATTTTCGTGACCGGCGGCGTGGTCTCCTCCCTCGGGAAGGGTATCGCCGCCGCTTCGTTGGGGCGGCTGCTGGTTGAGCGCGGTCTGGCCGTGACCATGCAGAAGTTCGATCCCTACATCAACGTGGACCCGGGCACCATGTCGCCGTTTCAGCACGGCGAGGTCTACGTCACGGATGACGGGGCCGAGACCGATCTCGATCTGGGTCACTACGAGCGCTACATCGATCGGTCCCTGTCGCAGCAGAACAACATCACGACCGGCCGGATCTACCAGAACGTCATCGGCAAGGAACGGCGGGGCGAATACCTGGGCAGCACGGTACAAGTCATTCCCCACATCACCGACGAGATCAAGAACGCGATCCGGCGTCCCGCGCCGGGTCATGATGTGGTCATTACCGAGATTGGCGGGACGGTGGGAGATATCGAGTCGCTCCCGTTCCTGGAAGCGATCCGGCAATTCCGGCAGGAGGTGGGTCGGGACAATGCCCTGTTCATCCACCTGACGCTGGTCCCGTTCATCGCCGCCGCCGGCGAACTCAAGACCAAGCCGACCCAGCACTCGGTCCGGGACCTGATGCAAATCGGGATCCAGCCGGACCTGCTGGTGTGCCGCAGCGAACGGCCCATTTCGGCGGAGATCAAACGCAAGATCGCCGGGTTCTGCAACGTCGACTTCGAATGCGTGATCGAGAGTCCGGACGTCGCGTCCATCTACGAGATCCCGCTGCGGTTCCGCGACCAGGGCTTCGACCGGGTGGTGTGCGAGCGGCTGCGGCTGGAGACCCGCGACCCGGATCTGGCGCTCTGGAAGGGGCTGGTGGAGCGGATTCTGCGCCCGAAGCACGCGGTCCGCATCGCGGTGGTGGGCAAGTACACCGATCTCCACGACGCCTACAAGTCGGTGCAGGAGGCCTTGATCCACGGCGGGATCTCGAGCGACGCTGGGGTCCGGATTGATTGGCTCTCCAGCGACCAGTTTACCAGCCAGGAGACGGCGGGGCGGCTGCTCGGCGGGTACGACGGCCTGCTGGTGCCCGGTGGTTTCGGGATCCGCGGGATCGAGGGCATGATCGAGGCGATCCGCTGGGCCCGGGAGCATCAGCTGCCGTTCTTCGGGATCTGTCTTGGACTGCAGGTGGCGGTTATCGAATTCGCCCGCAACGTCTGTGGCATGGCCGAGACCACCAGCACCGAGTTCGAACCCGAGTGCGAGACCCCGGTCATCGCGCTGATGGCGAATCAGCGGGAAGTGAAGGACATGGGAGGCACCATGCGGCTGGGAGCCTACGCCGCCAAGCTGCGGGTCGGCTCCCGGGCGGCCCAGGCCTACGGCACGCTCCAGATCAGCGAGCGGCACCGGCACCGCTGGGAGGTCAACAACGCCTACCGCGATCTGCTGGCCGAGCACGGGCTCCGGCTGTCGGGCCAGTCGCCCGATGGCAGTCTGGTCGAGATCATCGAGTTGCCCGATCACCCGTGGTTCCTCGGATGCCAATTCCATCCTGAACTCAAGTCCCGGCCCACCCGGCCCCACCCGCTGTTCGCCGGCTTCATCGCCGCCGCGCTGGGGCGGAAGCGGGCCCAGCCGCCGGGGGCTGTTCCAGCCCTCGCGGTGACCGCAGGGTGACATGGGCTGGACCTTCCGCACCGCGCCGCTCCTGGTTGCCGGGCCCTGTCTGCTCGAGGAGCCATCGGTCCTGCAGCGGGTGGCCGAGACCCTCGCCGGGATCCAGGACCGTCTGGGTGTGCCGGTGTGTTTCAAGGCGAGTTTTGACAAGGCCAATCGGGCCCGGATGAACGGTGCGCGGGGGCCCGGCCTGGAGGCAGGTCTCCGTGGGCTGGAACAGGTCAAACGGAGCAGCGGGCTGCCGCTGCTGACCGACATTCACGAGCCGGGACAGGCGGCCGCGGCAGCGCAGGTGGTCGATGCGCTGCAGATCCCGGCGTTTCTCTGTCGGCAGACCGACCTGCTGCTGGCCGCGGGGGCCACCGGCCTGCCCGTCAACATCAAGAAGGGTCAGTGGCTCGCGCCGGAGGCGATGCTCGGGGCAGTGGAGAAGGTTCGGGCCGGTGGCAGCACCGACCTGGCCGTCACGGAGCGGGGCACCGCCTTCGGCTACGGCGATCTGGTGGTTGACATGCGCAGCTTCGGGCGGCTCCGGACGGCCACCGGAGCGCCGGTGCTGTTCGACGCCACCCATGCGGTGCAGCGGCCAGGGGCAGGCCCCGATGGCGCCAGTGGCGGTGACCGCACCCAGGTACCGACGCTGCTGCTGGCGGCGGCGGCGGCCGGGGCCGATGGGTTCTTCCTGGAGACCCATCCGGACCCCGAGCGGGCCTGGAGTGATGCGGACTGCCAGTGGCCCCTGGGGCGTCTGGAGGAGCTGCTGGCCCGTGCCCTCGAGGTATGGCATTCCGCCCGCCGCCCCGCCGGGGTGGCCGTCACGCGATGATCGACGCCGCGGTGGCCGGACGGGTCAAGCTGTTGGGCCTCGATGTAGACGGGGTGGTCACCAACAACGCGATCTATCTGGGCCTGGTCGAAGGCCAGCGGATCGAGTTCAAACAGTTCGACATTCAGGATGGGCTGGCGATGGGGCTGGCCCGGCGGATGGGTCTGCTGGTGGCCTGGGTCAGCGGTCGCTACTCGGACGCGACCACCCTGCGGGCAACCGAGTTGAAGATCGATGAGGTTATCCAGGAGCGGAGCGCTCGCAAGGTGCCGGCCATGACCGACATGCTGCTCCGCCGGGGTATCGGTTGGGACGAGGTCGCCTTCCTGGGGGACGACCTCGCGGACCTTCCGGTCCTGAAGCGGGTGGGGCTTCCGCTGGCCGTGGCCAATGCGGTGGACGAGGTCAAGCGGGTCGCGGCCTACACGACCCAGGCCCGGGGGGGCAGTGGCGCCGTGCGGGAGGCGATCGAGGTGCTGCTGCGCGCCAAGGGACGCTGGGACGAGGCGGTACGCACTTATCTGGAGGATCGTGGTGAATCGCTGCGGTAACAGAGGGCGGCGGGGGTGGGACCTGATGGCGCGGCTCCTCGGAGTGGCGTTCGGGGCCGGGCTCGGCCTGGCGTGCAAGGATGACGACGCCATCCGGCCGACGGTCACGGTGATGGCCGCCGATTCGGCGGATCAGGTCCTCGAGGGGATGGAACACCTCATCACGGCCGACGGCGTCCGCCGCACCCGGGTGCTCGCCGACACGGCGTACCTGTATGAGCCGACCCAGCTGGCCCGCCTGAAGGTGGTGCGGGTGACGTTTTTCGATGCCGGTGGCAGCGAGACGTCCACTGTGATCGCTGACTCCGGCCTGTACAGCATTCGGGACGGCTCGATGAGCGCCTGGAGCAACGTGCTGGGCACCACCCCGGACAATCGGCGGCTTCGCAGCCAGGAGCTCAAGTATGACGCCCGGCTGCACCAGATCTCGTCCGACAAGCCCTTCACCTACGATCGCGCCGACCAGCACCTGGAAGGCAACGGCTTCACCAGCGATCCCGATTTCCGGAACGTCGTGACTCGCCAGCCCCGGGGCGGGCAACGCGGGCCCACCGGCAAGCCGGGTGGGTTGCTCCCGGGCCAATGAGATCGCTCGGCGTGGCGCTTCTGGTGCTGGCGGAGACCGCCCGGCTGACGGCGCAGGCCCCGGTGCGTCCGGCCACGTCCGGCGGGTGCCGCTTCCAGCTCGACCACGTTGGGGGCGTCGGCCAGCAGATTGTGGTCGGCCCCGACACCAACTACTACGCCAACGGCGGGGTCCGGCTGGTGTGCGCCGACTCGAGCGCCCGGATCGCCAGTGACAGCGTGGCGTTGTTCGGCCGGGGAGGAAATTCGGTGGTCAATTTCATCGGCCATGTCCGGTACGAGGATTCCATTACGGTGCAGACGGCCCAGCGGGGCACCTATTACCGCAATGGTGACCGCTGGGAGGCCCGCGGCCAGGTCGAGACCCGAAACCTGAAGGATGGTTCGACACTCCGGGGGCCCGCGCTGGACTACTTCCGCCCGCTGCCTGGCATCAGGGACACGCTGGAGATCTATGCCACCGGGCGGCCCACCATCGAGTCATTCCCCCGGGATTCCGGCGGGGCCCGGCCTGAACCCTACCGGATCGTGGCGGAGCGGGTCCGTATGCGGGGGCGGGATCGGACCTGGGCTGGCGGTCAGGTGACCATCGACCGCAGTGATTTTGCCGCGCGGGGCGACTCGCTGTTTCTCGACAGTGGTGACGGCAGTGAAGGGCACCTGCTGGGTTCGCCGGCCCTGCACGGGCTGGGCCGCGACTCGTTCGAGCTGCGGGGGAACCGCATCGACCTCACGCTGGATCGCCAGGCCATCACCTACGTGAAGGCCCTCGGGGAGGGGCATGTCATCAGCCGGGACATCGACCTGGTCGCCGACACCATCGGTCTGGATCTCGACCAGGAGAAGCTGGTACAGACGATTGCGTGGGGCAGCGTGACCCGCCCCCGGGCGCTGACCGCCGAGAACGAGATCCGGGCCGATTCAGTCGCCTTCGATACTCCGGGGCAGGAGCTCCGGGAGATCCGGGCGTTCCGTCGGGCCTGGGTTGGGGGCAACGCGGACAGCCTTTCGGGCGAGCGCGACTGGATGGCGGGGGACACGGTCGTGGCCAGCTTCAGCACCGAGGACTCCGCGGGGACCAGGCGCTCGGTGCTGTCCCAGTTGGCGGCAACCGGAACGGCCCGCTCCTACTACCGGGTGGCCGCGCACGGCCGAGACGGGGGCCGGTCCTCGATCAACTACTCCCGTGGAGACCACATCATCGTTGCCATGAAGTCGGGGGGCCAGCGTGGGGTCGATCGGGTGAAGATCGACGGGCACGTGGATGGGCTGCATCTCGAGCCGCTGCCGCCGGGAAGCGATACCACCACCACGACTCCCGGCCGACCAGGACCGGGCCGATGAGCGATCTGATCTCCCGGCTCGCCGAGCGGGATCCCTCGGTGCCGCTCGCCTTGGCGGCGCTGACCCGCGACGCCGATGCACAAGGTGGCCTGGATCTCCCCACCCTGGGAGTCTCCTATCGAGAGACCGTACTGACCGCGCGGGATCGGGCGGGGGAAGGCGGCCCGGAACTCTCCAGCGACGAGGTGCACGAAAACCTCACCCGCTCGGTGCTGCCCAGGCTGGCGGATGAAGGCTGGATTGGGCCGGCCGGCGCGGACCCCTGGGTACGGATCGTCGCCGTGGGCCCCTGGTGGGCGGAGGCGGTGCAAGGCCGGGAGGGGATGCGGGAGCGGCTACTGGCGGCGGCTGTCAGCGGTCTCCGGCGCCGGGCCAGTCTGCTGGGGGCCGCCACCGGACCGATCCCCGGCGGCAGCGTGCTGGAGGGCTCGGCCCTGTGCAAGAGTTTCAGGCGGCGCCGGGTGGTCGACGATGTCAGCGTCCGGCTGGCGCAGGGGGAAATCGTCGGCCTGCTCGGGCCGAACGGCGCCGGCAAGACCACGACCTTCTACCTCATCACCGGGTTGATCCGGCCTGATGCCGGCCGGGTCACCCTCGACGGGGCGGACCTCACCCAGGCCCCCATGTACCAGCGGGCCCGCCGGGGCATCGGTTACCTGGCCCAGGAGCCGAGCGTATTCCGGAAGCTGACCGTCGAGGAAAATCTCCGGGCCATTCTGGAGACGCTGGACCTTTCCGCAGGGGAACAACGCGCACGGCTGGAGACACTGCTGGACGAACTGTCCATCAAACACCTGCGCCATAGCAAGGCCTACAGCCTCTCCGGCGGGGAACGGCGTCGGCTGGAGATTACCCGGGCGCTGGTGACCCGGCCCAAGTTCATGCTTCTGGATGAGCCGTTCGCCGGGGTTGACCCGATCGCGGTCCACGACATCCAGACCATCGTCGCCGGGCTCCGGCACCGGGGCATCGGGGTTCTGATCACCGACCACAATGTCGAGCAGACCCTCGACATTGTGGATCGCGCGTACATCCTGTTCGAGGGCAAGGTGCAGGTTTCCGGGCCGGTCCGCGACCTGGTCTTCGATGACCGGGTGGCGCAGCTCTACCTCGGCCCGATCCTGACCGCGCGACTCCGGTCGCGCTTGGAGCCGGCGGCATGAGGACCGGACTCTCCCAGCACACGTCGCTGCGGCAGGACCTGCGGATCAATCCGCGCCTGTACCAGGCCATGGACATGCTGTACATGCCCATGATGGACCTGCAGCAGCACCTGAAGCAGGAGTTGCTGACCAACCCGTTCCTGGAACTGATCGAGCCTGAAGAAGAGGATGTGACCCAGGGGGACCAGACCCCCACCAAGGAGGAGGAGAAGGAGAAGGTCAAGGAAGAGAACGAGACCGACTGGGAAGAGATTCTCCTCAATGGTTTCGAGGTCCCGGGCGGGGTCCGGGAGGAGTACGAGGAGAAGGAGTACACCGAACCGGTCACCGTCGAGACGCACGACCTCATGGATCATCTCCGAGAGCAGCTCATGCTGCTGGAGCTGACCCCGAGGCAGAAGCTCCTGGTCGAGGAATTCCTCGGCAACGTCAAGGAGGATGGCTACCTGGCCGCTTCGCTCGAGGAGGTCCTGGAGCAGGTGAACCGGTTGCTGGAGGAGCACGCCGAGGGAGCCGCGGCGCGGTCGCCGACAGCCGAGCCGGACGAGCTGGAGGAAGGCGAGGACGCCGGCGCCGAGGAGCCCGCAGGGCCTGGGCCCCGGGCGGTCCTGATGCTGGGGGTGCCGGAGGGGGGCACTCAGATGCTGGGGATGCCGGCTCCGCCGCCACCGGCCCCACCGCCGCGGCGTACCGATCTGCCCTACTTCACGCTGGCCGAAGTGGAGGAAATGCTGCGGATCCTGCAGCGTCTGGATCCGCCGGGAGTCTGTGCCCGGGACCTTCGCGAGTGCCTGCTGATCCAGCTCGAGGACCGGAAGGAGGTCGGCTCCCTGACCTATCAGCTGGTCAAGGACGCTTTCCCCGATCTGATCGCCCATCGCTGGAACGACCTGGGCCGACGCTACGGCACCGAACCCGCCAAGGTGCAAGCGGCCGCCGACCTGCTCGCCCGACTGGACCCCAAGCCGGGGCTGAAGTACTCCGCCGGGGGCGATGGGTACGTCATCCCGGACCTGATCGTGGAGAAGATCGACAGCCTGTACCGGGTTTTCCTCAACGATACCGGGGTGCCCCGGTTGCGGCTGTCCCGCTCCTACCAGGAGCTGGCCCGGGACAAGAAGCGGCTCACCACCGAACACCGGGAATTCATCGCCTCGCGCATGAACAGCGCCAACTGGCTGATCCAGGCCATCGAGCAGCGGCGCCAGACCATGCTCAAGGTGATGAACTTCATCGTGGACCGGCAGCGGGAGTTCTTCGAGAAGGGGATCGAATACCTGCGTCCGCTGACGCTGCGCGAGGTCGCCGAAGTCATCAACATGCACGAGTCGACCGTGAGTCGAGTGACCAACGAGAAGTTCGTGCAGACCCCGCGAGGTGTGCTGCCCCTCAAGTTCTTCTTCTCGAGCGCCCTGTCCACCACATCGGGGGAGGACGCCAGCGCCCGCTCGATCCGGGCCAAGCTCCAGAGAATGGTCGCCGATGAAAAGACCGGCGACCCACTCACCGATCAGCAGATCGTGCACCTGTTCCAGGAGCAGGGCATCAAGATCGCCC
>CALMOP010000297.1 GCA_937871775.1 uncultured Gemmatimonadota bacterium
CACGCACCACGCACCACTACCTGAATCCCTGACGAGTGCGAAAGAGCCAAGCCCATGGCGACGACCGCCCGCGCTAAACCGACCCTGCCCCCCTGCACCCATCAGCCGCGGCCCTATCGCGGCCCCTCCCGCGCCGAGGTGCTGGCGCTGCGGCGGCAGTACACCAATCCCGCGATCTTCACCCTGTACCGGGACCCGCTGCTGATCGTCGAAGGGCACATGCAGTACCTGTTCGACGAGACCGGCCGGCGTTACCTGGACCTGTTCGCCGGCATCGTCACGGTCTCGGTGGGGCACTGCCATCCCCGGGTGACCCAGGCGATGCAGGACCAGCTGGCCACGCTGGCCCACACCACGACGATCTACCTACACCCCAACTTCGCCCGCATGGCCGCGAAGCTCGCGTCCCGGATGCCTCCGGGGCTGGACGTGACCTACTTCACCAACAGCGGCAGCGAGGCCAACGACCTCGCCATGCTGATGGCCCGGGCCTATACCGGGAACCAGGACGTGATCGCGGTGCGCAACAGTTACCACGGCGGGTCGCCCACCACCATGGCGGCCACCAGTCACCATACCTGGAAGTATCCCCAGCAGGTGAACACCGGCGTGCACCACGCCATCTGCCCCGACCCGTATCGCAGCCCGTTCGTCGGAACTCCGGACCAGATCGCCACCAAGAGCGCGGAGGACATCCGGGAGCTGATCCGCTACTCCACCCCGGGCCGGATCGCGGCCTTTCTCGCCGAGCCGATCCAGGGAGTCGGGGGAGCGACCCACGGGGCGCCCAACTACCTGCGCGAAGCCTACGCGGTGGCCCGGGCCCATGGCGGTCTGTGCATCGCCGACGAGGTGCAGACCGGGTTCGGCCGTACTGGCGAGCACTACTGGGGCTTCCAGAACTTCGGGGTGGTGCCGGACATCGTGACCATGGCGAAGGGCATTGGCAACGGCGCCCCCCTGGGGGCGGTCACCACCCGGCGCGAGATCGCCGAGACCCTCACCCAGCGGATTCACTTCAACACCTATGGCGGCAACCCGGTCAGCATGGCGGCCGGCCTGGCGGTGCTGGATGCCATCGAGGAGGATGGCCTGCAGCAGAACGCCAAGACCGTGGGGACCCGATTCCGGAACGGGCTCCTCGAGCTGCAGCGCCGGCACTGCCTGATCGGCGACGTGCGTGGCATGGGGCTGATGCTGGGGGTGGAGCTGGTCCGGGACCGGGGCACCAAGGAGCCGGCGAAGGAGGAGACTCTCGCCATCATGGAGCACGCCCGCGAACTCGGCGTGCTGCTCGGCAAGGGCGGGCTCGACGGCAACGTGCTCCGGATCAAGCCGCCGATGTGCCTCACCGCGGCCGACGTGGACTTCGCGCTGGAGGTGCTGGACGTCGCCCTGGGACGGGTGGAGAGTGAACGGCGGGAAAGACTACGGGAAGACATCGGTGAAACAACGGGAAGACAACGGTGAAAAGCCGGGAAGACACCGGGAAGACAGGCGTTCGTCCTCCCGTTTTCTTCCCGTCTTCTTCCCGTAGTCTTCCCGTTGTCTTCCCCGCTGTTCAGCTCGAAAACCCGATCCCCATCCGCTCCAGCAGCCGGAGCATCAGATTGGGTGTCTCGCCGGCATCGACCCGTCTCAGCGCCCGCGTCACCTGGTTCACCGCCCAGCCGCGGAGCGGCTCCGGCGGATAGGGGAAGGGCTTCCGCGTCACCAGCGGCAGGTCCAGCAATTCGGAGTGCCGCGCCAGCGCCAGGTGCGCCAGGATCCGCCCCGCGATCCGGGTGGTGCCCAGTCCGTGCCCGGTGTAGCCGAGACCATACCAGGCCCGACCCTCGAGGGCACGGCCGAAGAAAGGAGTGAGCCGGGTGGTGGAGCAGATCGCCCCGCCCCAGGCGTAGGGCCACTCCAGCCCGGCGAGTGCGGGAAAGTGTCTTCGCCAGCTGGCCTTCAGGGCATCGTAGTGGGGCTGGGAGTGATCGCAGGCGGGGCCCACCTGGTTCCCGGCGTAGTAGGCGGCCTCGCTGGTACCCCACAGGATCCGGCCGTCGGGGGTCGGGCGATAATAGTTGAAGAAGGTCCGGCCGTCGGTGATGCCCTGACGGCGGTGCCATCCGATCCGCGCCCACTGCTCCGGGGTGAGGGGCTCACTCACCAGGATGTAGTCGTACAGCGGGATGAACCGTCGCGCGACTTCGGGCAGCAGCTGGTGGGTGTAGGCGCTGGTCGCGAACACCGCTCGTCGTGCCTGGAGCCGCACCCCGTTGGCCCGGAGTTCGACCCCGGTTCCCCGGGGCGCGACGCCCTCCACCCGGGTCCGCTCGTATACCCGTACCCCCAGCCGCTCCGCCTCCTGGCGGAGCCCATCGGTGAACCGGGCTGGATCCAGGATCCCGCCTCCCGATACCGCCACCCCGCCGCGGTACAGGGGTGAGTGCACCTCCGCCTGAACTTCCTCGGCGCTCAGGAGCCGGAACGTGTCGACGCCGAGTCTCCGGGCAGTGGCGACGCTGTGGCGGGCCTCATCCAGGTGTGCCTCGGTCAAGGCCACCATCAGCCGGCCGGTCGGTTCCCAATCGCACCCGATGTCGCGCGCCTCCAGGAACTCGATCAGCCCCCGCGCATTCTCCGCGCCCAGCGCCGCGAGCCGCCGGGCGGCGTCGAACCCGAAGTGCTGGATGGCCAGGCCGTGACTGTGATCCACCGTTTCGGAGAGCATCCCGGCGTTGCGGCCACTGGCACCGTAGGCGGCGATCCCCTGCTCCACCACGGCGACATCCCGAGCCGGGTCCAGTTGCTTGAGGAACAGGGCGGTCCACAGTCCGGTGAGCCCGGCGCCGATGACGACGATATCGGTCTCGGCATTGACGCTGAGCGGCGTTACCACGCGCTGCGGCAGCCGCGCGAGCCAGTAGCAGGACTGCTCGATGGGAGTCATGGGGGAAACGCGGTAGAGGCGGTAGAGGCGGTAGAGGGGCGCAAGATGCTGCAGAGGCAGGTTCCCGGCAACTCCGCCATTAACCGTTCCGCCTACCGCCGTACCGTCCTACCGCCTTACCGCCCCTCAGAAGCCCCGGAACGCGGTCAGACTGATGCTCCGGGGAGCACCGGGGACCCGTTCCTGGATATTGGTGTACTGGTGCTGGAACAGGTTGCTGATCTTGAGCTGCAGCCCTGCGCCGAGCAGACGGTACTGCAGCCGCAGGTCCACCAGGGTGATGTGGTAACGCGGATCGAGAACGTACCGAAGGACCTGTTCGGGCGCCGATCGATAGCGCAGGTCGACCGCGAGCAATCCCCCCATGGCTTCGACCGTCCCGGTGACGTTATGCCGGGACCGGTACACCAGCGCGGAATCGGTCTCGAGGTCCCTGGTATCGAGCAGCATGTAGCTGGCCTGCAGGTCGATCAGGCGCCGGATGAGGCGCATCCGGACCCCAGCGTCGAGCCCCTGGACGCGGGCCCGCCCGATATTGGCGAACTGGGCCCGGATTCCGACGCCCGGCTGCACAATCACCGTCGGGGCGATGAGGTCCCGATACTCGCTCCGGAACAGCGAGGCGTCGAGCCAGAACCGCTCGCCGACCAGATTCATGCCGACCTCACCCGCCCAGGCAAACTCCCCGCGCAAACTCGGGTTGGGAATGACCTGGAAGCCGAACTGGGTGGTGTTGACGAACTGCTCGATGGCACTGGCCGCCCGGTAGCCACGGGCCACCGAGGCGCGCAGGTTCAGCTGCTCCCCTGCCCTGAAGACCATCGCCAGTTTCGGGTTGACCGACACCTCCTGCTTCCCACCGCTGGCGGTGTGGTAGTCAACGCGGACGCCCAAGACGGCGCGCAACCGCGGATCGAGCTCGACCTCGTATTGGGCGAACCCCGCGGCATCCTCCAGGTGTCTGGCACCCAGGAAATTCGACCGGATGGTGGTGTAGCCGCCATCGAGGCCCAGCGTGACCGCCTGGCCGGCGCCGGGCGCCACCACCACCTGCACGGTGCCGCCGAGCTTCAGGGCGTTGTGGTAGTCCCGATTGCTCTCGAACACGTTGCGCAGGGTATTGTAGTTCAGGTACGGGGTGACCCGCACCAGGGTCCTGGCCCGGA
>CALMOP010000298.1 GCA_937871775.1 uncultured Gemmatimonadota bacterium
TCCGGCTCGCGGTCCTCCCCTTCGAGAACCGGGGCGGCGAGGAGGTCGGCTGCTTCGCGGACGGCATCGCGGACGAGGGCCGGGGCAAGCTCACCGGCCTGCCCGGCTTCCGGGTCACGGCCCGGTCGAGCACCGACCAGTACCGCAGGACCAGCAAGGGCCTGAAGGAGATCGGTTCGGACCTGTCGGTCGATTACCTGCTCACGGCCACCGTGCGGTGGGCCCACACCCCCGACGGCAAGGGCCGGGTCCAGGTGGTGCCCGAGCTGATCCAGGCCCGGACCGGTGAAGCGACCTGGCAGCAGACCTTCGACGCGGACGTCACCGACGTGTTCCAGGTCCAGTCCGCCATCGCCTCCAAGGTCGCGGCCGCGCTGGGCGTGGCGCTCGGCAAGGCCGACGAACAGCGCCTCGCCGAGCGGCCCACCGAGAACGTCGCGGCCTACGACCTCTACCTCAAGGGCCGGGCCCTCAGCGCCAACGATCCCGCCACCCTCAAGGCCCGGGCTGGCTACTACGAGCAGGCCGTCGCCCTGGATCCGCAGTTTGCGCTGGCATGGGGCGGGCTGGCCGAAGCGCTGAGCAACCTCTACAGCACCGGGACCCCCGACCCGGAGGTCGCGGCGCGGGCCAGGGCGGCCGCGGACCGAGGGCTCGCGGTCGGAAAGGATGGCCCCGCCGGACACTGGGGCATGGCGCGCTACCGGATGTCCGTCCTGAAGGATGTGGCAGGAGCGGAAGCAGAGATGGCGCTGGCCCTCCGGGCCGCACCGAACGATCCCGACATGCTGCGCCTGGCCTCGGGCATCGAAGCCAGCCTGGCCCGCTGGGATGA
The DNA here is from genome assembly GCA_937871775.1 of uncultured Gemmatimonadota bacterium. GTDB lineage: Bacteria > Gemmatimonadota > Gemmatimonadetes > Gemmatimonadales > GWC2-71-9 > JADJOM01. Next base: position 836 of record CALMOP010000298.1, read on the forward strand.
TGCCATCGCGCATGCGGAGCGGGCCCGTCGGCTCGACCCCCGCTCGGTACCAGCCGCCGGTGCGCTGCGCGATCTCTACCTGCGCACTCGAGTCTACGACAAGGCCCTGGCGGCCGGCAACGACGCCCTGGCGCTGGCACCGGCAGACCCCACCGCCATCGAGTTCCAGGCCATGGTCCACCTGGCCCGGGGCGACCTGGCGTCTGCCCGCGCCACCATCGACAATGCGCCGGGGTCGATGGCGCGGCCCGCCCTGCTGGCGTACTTCGGGACCTACAACGACCTCTACTGGGTGCTGACCACCGAGCAGCAGGACATGATGCTGCGGCTCCCGCCGTCGGCCTTCTTCGACGACCCGGCGGCGTGGGGCTCGGTCTTCATGCAGACCTACTGGCTCCGCGGCGACAAGGCGAAGGCCCGGGCCTACGCCGACACCGCACGGGTCGCGCTGGAGACCCAGATCCGCGACGCGCCCCAGGATCCGCAGCTCCACGTGCTCCGCGGGTTGGCGCTGGCCTACCTCGGCCAGAAGGCGCAAGCGATCGCGGCGGGCGAGCGGGGAGCGTCACTGCTGCCCCTGAGCCGGGACGCGACCACCGGAGCCTACCTGCAGCATCAATTGGTGCGGATCTACATCATGGTGGGGGAACCGGAAGAGGCGCTCGACCGGCTGGAGCCGCTGCTCCAGGAACCGTACTTCCTTTCGCCCGGGTGGCTCCGGATCGATCCGACGTTCGAGCCGCTCAAGGGGAATCCGCGGTTCGAGGCGCTGTTGAAGTAGACGGCTTCAGCCCGGAGACGCCATGCCCCGTCGCCACCTGATATGGGGCGCCGCGCTACTCCCCGCCATCCTGGTCGCACTGCCTTCGCCCACCAGAGCTCAGGCCGGTGGGCCGACGCGGACCACCGAAACGGCGAGCGGCCTGTCGGTCGCCCTGGTCATCAGCGGCGGGGCCTCCCTCGGGGTCTACGAGGCAGGCTACCTCTACGGGCTGGGAGAGGTTCTCAAGCGCCAGGGCATTCCCCTGCGGGTCGTCACCGGCGCCTCGGCGGGCAGCGGCAACGCCCTCTTGTCCGCGCTCAGCAGTTGCGCACCGCCCAACGACTTCCCCACCCGGGACCTGGGATACCGGTTCTGGCTGGCCCAGCAGTTCGACAGCCTCTTTCAACCGACTTCGACCACCGCCGTCAGCGCCTTCATCGCGACCCCGGGCCTGGCCGCGCTGCGCCGTGCCGTTGACGAAGTCTGGCAGCGCCGGCTCCCCGCGACCTGCGACGTGGCCCTGGGCATTCCCGTCACCCGGCTCACGCCGCTCGACGTTCCGCTGCAGGGCCAGCTCACCGTGCCCCGGCAGCTGCTGCACTTCACGGTCCGGATCCAGGGCCGCGGCGACAGCCTGTCCCCGCTGATCCACAACACCGTTGTTCCCGGCTCCCGGGCCCCCCAGCTGCTGCTGCCACTGGCCGCGGATCCCGACGCCCGCACAGCCTCCAGCGAGGACCGTGATCGCCTGCTGCAGGTCATCCTCGCCTCGGGCGCCTTCCCGTTAGCGTTCCCGGCGGTGAACCTGGGGTACTGCCTCTCCCCCGGCGTCGACCCCGACGCCTGCCATGAGCCCGACCACCAGGACCGGTTCATCGATGGCGGCGTGTTCGATAATATCCCGCTCGGCCTCGCCGGCGCCCTGAGCGGCACCCAGGCCGCGGCGGGCGAGCACACCTTTTTTGTCTACATGAATCCCGATCTCCGGGCCTACCCGGTGCCGGCACCCCGCGGGGCGTCCCGGCTGCCCAACATCTTCAGTCAAGGGGCGACCATCACGCAGGGCTTCCTCGGGCAGGCCCGCGGCACCGAGCTGTTCGCGCTGCTGGACGAACAGGCCGCCATCCTCGACCCGGGACGGCTGCTGATCGCCACCAGCCGGTTGCCCCAGGCCAGCGGCTTCCTCGCCAACTTCTTCGGATTGTTCGAGCGGGAGTTCCGGCGCTTCGATTTCTATCTGGGACTCTACGACGCGCTGCAGGACCTGGCATCGTGGCACCAGCTCCCCTCCGAGCGCGGACGGCAACCGCTCGAGGCTCTGCTCTCGACGCCGGAGTGGGAGCCGCTGCAATGTCTCGCACAGTGGTACGATTCGACGGCGACGACCCGCCATCCGGGCTGCGGCGACGACCAGTTGCGTGACTTCCGCATCCTGGCGCAGGTCGCGCTCAATCGGGTGTACTCCCAGTGTCGGGACCTGGCCCCGGACCAGCGGGCCCGGCCGATCGCCAACTATCACTGTCGCCGGGCCGCCGCCGGAGCGCTGCCGCCGCGGATCGTCGAGACCGCCGTCCCCGCGGATTCGATCGGGGTATTGCGAAACACCGCCCGCAAGGAAACCGAGCTGGGCTACAATCTGCGGCTGCTCACCGCCTACCGGTTTCACTTTCGCGACCTGGGCGTGCCCCCGGATCAGCCCGGCCAGGCCCGGCCGGCCCTGGCGCGACGGCTGCGCGCCGTGATCGAGACCCTCGCCGACCGGCAGCCGGCGGGGTACCAGCGCAAGATCATGCGCCTGGCCACCCTCGCCGTGAGCTCGATCTACTACGAGCCCCCGCCGAGCTGGTGGTACGTGGTGGTGGGGACGGCGCCGGAGCTCGGGGCCAGCGTGGCGGTACCGGGGGCGTTGCCGGGCTGGCTCAGGTTCAACGCGGCGGCGCGGGTGCAGGGCGTCGTGTCGCTGCTCACCCAGGATCAGAACGAATTCGCGGTCGGCCTGTTCGCCGGCCCCGACCTCGAGCTCCGGCCGCTCACCAGTCCGGCGCACATGGTCACCATCGCGCCCCGGCTGGGCTACCAGTTCTCCCAGGGCGACCGGTTTCGGTCCCGCGCCTGCGACGCGGCCCGGACCGGCGACGACGGCCGTCGCTGCAGCCAGCTGGTGCTCCAGGCCGCCACCTCGGTCATCGCCCTGGAGCGGGCCCGGCTGCAGGTGACGCTGGACTACTTCCCGAATGCGGTGGATTTCGACAACCGGAGGTACGACGTCCAGGTCGCGTTCGGGGTGCAATTCTGACCCAGCCTCAGCCTCGACCCCCAGATCCCGCAGCACATCGCCACTCGGCTGAACCCTGATCGCTGTTGACCGGGGTCCGGTCAGACCGCCCGCGCGACCACGACCAGGGCCCGCATCGGCAGGGTCAGCGGGGCGGCGCCACCCTCGGCCGCCAGGGCGGCGGCGACAGCCTCGATGATGACGTCGACCGGGGCAGTGGCGCGCTCCTGGATATCCTTCAGAACTGGATTCCCGGTCACCGCACCCCGCGCGGCCTCGAGTGCAGAAGGGCTGCTCGCCTGCAGCTCGACCACCTCGCAGAAACCGATTTCAAACCCCGCACTCCCGAGCAGCCCGCGAATCACCGACTGGTCGTGAAACCCGTACGGCGTGTCGTAGAATGTCGGCGGGTCGGTGGCGAAGAAGCGGGACATACTGGTCCTTGCGGTTCGACCGAAGGGATTCTCCGCCAGCGAGCACCACACATTGAAGCTGAAGCTCCCGCCAGGCATGAGCACCCGGCGCACCTCCCGGAACGTCAGGGCCTTGTCGGGAACGAACATCACCCCGAACTGACAGGCCACCGCGGTGAAGGACCGGTCGGCGAACGGGAGCGACTGCGCGTCCGCGGTCTGCCACTGGATGCCGGAGTCGGAAACTCGCGCCCGCGCGTAGGCGAGCATCGGCTCGTTCAGGTCCGTTGCCGTCAACGCGACCCCGGCCGGCAGCGTCCGCCGCAGGTGCCGGGTCAGGATCCCGGTGCCACACGCCAGTTCCAGCACCGCCGCCGGGGGTGCCACTCTGACGCGGGCCGCCAGGTCAACGGCGTACGGCTCGAACAGCAGCGGGCCGAGATAGCGGTCGTAGGCTTCCGGGATGGAACCGATGAACGCGGCATGACTGCCCATGGGCGCGGCCTCGTCGGGTTTGTGGGCTCAGGCCCGGGTCGGACCGACACCGAAGGTGATACGGCACGGCTATTCCGGCAACCGGTCGTCACCACCACGGCCGGTCATCACGGCTCGACCCGGGCCGCCGCTTCGGCCGACGTGATGACAGCGTGGACCTCGAACTCCACCAGATCCCGCCACTGGGCCATCCACTCCTCGAGCTGACCCGGGTCGTCGCACTCCATCACCTGGTAACAGTGGCACAGATCGGCGGTGACCCAGCTGCCCCGGTACTCCAGGCCCGGCGGCGCGAGGCGACCGCGTTCGCGGAACCGGCGATACACCGGGGCGGGATCGCCGCCGCGGAAGTGTTCGATCACCAGGCAGAGCATGTGCCACCACCTTCGCCCTTCATGCCTGATCCAGTCCCAACAGGGCCCGCAACCGGGCCACGAAGGGGCCTGGTTGCTCCCGGTCGGAAGCGCCCCACTCCAGAGCCAGAGCAAAGGCCGCGGCATCCGCGAACCGATCGTCGCGATCGGGCGCGAGCGCCCGACGGATGGCCGCGTCGACGCCTCGGGGCACCGCAGCGCGAACCTGGCGTGCCGAGGGTGGGAGGTGCCCCGAATCCTTGGCAGCGAAGATCTCGTGACTGAGCAGCCCGAAGGGAGGCGCACCGGTGAGCATCTCGTGGAGGATGGCACCGAGCGCATAGATATCAGCACGAGGGTCGACCGGCTGGCGCCCCCGGATGCGCTCTGGGCTCAGGTAGGGAAGTGTGCCGCAGAAGTGCCCAGCACCCAAGTCCTGCTGCCGAGAAAGTGCCAGCCCAAAGTCTGCCACCAGGACCCGATCGGGCGTCAGGTAGAGGCAGGCAGGCGAAAGGTCACCGTGGATGAGGCCACTGGCATGGGCGTACACCAGCAAGTCATTCACCTGGCGAGCGACCTCGAGGGCATCCGGCACCGGAAGCTGGCGCTCTCGCTGCAGTCGATGCCACAGCCATTCGCCCGGGGCATAGGGGAAGACCATGAACTCGAAGTGCTTGACTTCCCCGGCCTCAAGGGCCCGCAGGAGGCTGGGGTGTGCCAGCCGAGCGGCCACCCCCATGGCACAACCGACCGGGCTGGGCTCAGACCCGGCGCTCGTGGCAGGAAAGACCCGGATGACCACTGGCCGGTCGTTCGACACATCCTTGGCGAGATACGCGTTCCCCGCGCCGGGCCACTCGAGTCGGCGTTCGATCAGGTAACGGTCTCCGAGCCAGTCAGCGGGTTCGAAGGTGCCGGCCCCCAGGGCGGTTGGAGGCCGTCGGTTCGGCGGGACGCGTGCACCGCCTTCCTCGGGAATCCGAGGCGGTGGCTCGTCCGGTGCGTCGTCCATCCCCGAGTCACGTGCCATGACGTGAGCCTCCGCTCGGCCACTGGATCTGCAGCGCGCCACCTGTGCCGTCACCTCCCGGACTCTCGCCAGGTCGGGCTTGATCCAGCGTGGCCGGGTTACATCGACAGTCCCGCGTACGACTCCCGCAGCGAGGGCCGCCCGTCCTGATCCGCGCTCACGACGACGGCGAACTCCACCGGCCCGGGCGGGTCCTCGACCGCGGGGGCGCCACCGGCGGGGAGTGCCTCCGCCGGGTCCGGCTCGTCGACCCGGCAGAGATGGAGCGCGCCCGCGGTGCGCAGCGGAAGCACGATGAGGCTCTCAGTCCCCGGGGCATCCAGCGGACGCCAGCGACTCCCCTCGGCGCGAGGACTGGCGAACAGCAGCGTGAACCGCGCCAGCTGGCCGGCCGGCGGCGCCGGAAGCCAGCTCACCGGCTCGGTCGCATAGGGGTCGCTGGCCGGCGATTGTACCGGAGCCACGCTGCCGGGAATGACGAGATCGGGACCCCGAGTCCAGCCCGGCCGGAATTCCTTGGGGCGGGTCCAGCGGCTCACGACAGTCCCGACGGCGATGCGCCACCGGCCGGTCGGGTAGGCCGTGAGCGCCACCTCCTCGCGGGTGGTACGCACCGCGAGGTGGACTTCGTCTTCATGGGTCCAGAGGCGCCACAGGCCGGAGCGGGGGCTGGCCAGCGAGCCCAGTGCGAACCGGAATACCTTGGTCGCCATCAGGGAATGGTAACCGGCCGGGGCGGTCGCGTGCGGCCGGACTGGTGCTGGCACACAGCGCCCGGCCATGCCCACGCCGGAGCGGAGATCGGTTCTACCAGGTGCCTGGGGGCTGCCAGCGATCAGCCGAGAAAGGGAATGAGGCGGCGCCAGACACCGGGGTGTTTCTGAACCAGGTACGAGCCAGCCAGGAGCACCGCGAGCGCGTTGGCCACCACGATGGACCACCATGGCAGCACCGGACGCATCGGGCTGGTCAGCAGTCCGACCACCAGGATGGTGACCACGAACCCCGCCACAATGATGAGTCCGGCCAGGTGGGCCTGCGCGGGGCGGCGCTCCGCGTGGGCGACCAGCCAGGTCACGATGAGCCCAATGGCCAGCGAGATCACCAGATGCAGGCCGTTGTACGAGAGCATCGCCGCCAGGTCATGCTGAAAAGGCAGCTGCAGGACCGCCGGATCGCGCAATCCTCTGAACACGGCCTTGCCGAGCAGGTCCAACGTGTACAGCGCCCCGCGCGCCGCGAGCAGGTCAAAGGCCCCGTAGAACGCTGCCACCGCCAGGTAGGCGATGAGTCCCGCCACCACCCCTTCGCGCAGCGTACGATTTGCAGTCGCCACGGTGACCTCCTGGGCTGCTCCGGTCCTCGTTCCAGGTCAATACCGGATTGGGGACGTCGCTGACATCAGATTCGCCGAGCTTCGGCTCGCCGTGCCCACTCTGCATGCAATTCGGCACGCCGAAACCAACGTACGTTTGGGGAGGCTGGGGCGCCAGTTCGCCGGGCTTCGAGAGCAGCTCGCCGGGGTGGACCGTCCCGTCTCCGCCGCGCTCAGGTATCATGCCCCCTCGACCTCCCAGTGGGACAGCCGGGCCGCAGCGGACACTCGCTACACCGGGGGGCACTCCTCCGACAGAGTGTCTGGCCATGTTCGCGCAGCAGGTAGTAGGCCCCGATCAGGGCGTCGCGGGTTCGCGGCAGGCGCGGCGTCAGCGCAGCCTGGGCTCCGCGGTAGGCGGTCCGGTAGTCCCGCACCTCCTTGACCAGCCCGAGCCGCTGCAGCACCCGCAGGCCGTTGGAATCCAGGGGCAGCAACCGGGCCGTCCCGGTGAAGACCAGGATCTTGTCAGCACCAGGCTCCCCGATCATCGGGAATGCGGCGAGGGCTCGGCGCGCCTGCGGCAGCGGCAGGCGAAGCGCCCGCTTGAGGTCTCCCTTCCAGTGCCCGAGCACCAGTTCGGCGGAATGCCGCAGTCGGGCTGCCCGGATCGGGGCGGCGATGGCGCCGCCCAGCCGGGTAATCGCGTGAAGGGTGTTCGTCGGGGCGCCGAGGATCGCGGCGGGGGTCAGGCCGACAGTGGAACGCAGGGCGGCGTAGGCTTCCCGCCGCCGGGCTTCGGGCACCAGGTAGGCGACCTGCTCCCACAGGATCAGCCGGAACGGATCGGTGCTGATCGGGGCCGGTGGCTTTCCATAGTAGTGCCGCAGGATCCGAAGCGTCGAGGCAAGCGAGGGGTGTGGGGGGATGGGCGGGTCAGGCATGCGGCTCACGAGTCGGCTTCCTGAGGCGACACCCGACGGGCAGTCCAGCTCGAGTAGGCAATAAAGACGACCAGCAGCGATCCGAGGATGAGGGAGGATCCGATAGTGCCGACATTCAGCCCACCCTTGGCAACCGGCTTGGTCAGCAGGTCGCCGAAGGTGGCGCCGAAGGGACGCGTCAGCACGAACGCCAGCCAGAACAGCAGGACCCGATTGAGGCTGGTGAATGTGGTAGCCAGGACCAGCAACCCGAGCAGCCCCCCGATGAGCGCGGCGCCTCCCAGGAATCCCAGCCCGGAGTCGTCGGCCAGGAAGTCTCCCAGGGCCGTGCCCAGGGTGTTGGAGAACAGTATGGCCGTCCAATAGAACAACTCCGCCCTGGTGGTGCTGATGTTGCTGACGGAGAGGCTCTTCTCGGTGCTGCGCCAGGCCGCCAGCACCAGCAGCAGGCACGTCACCAGGACGAGCGAACCCCTGGCGTACCCGAGACCCAGGGTGCGATCCATGAAATCCGACATGGTGGTGCCGGCGGTACTGGTCGTCAGGATTACCGTCCAGTACAGCGCGGGATGGAAGCCGGTCGCCTTGAGCTGGGCCACCACGGACACCAGGAACAGCCCGATCAGGATGACGGAGCTGACGGCGTAGCCGACATGCATGGTCATGGAGAGCAGATCGCCGGCGGTCTCCCCGAGGGTGGTGGCGCAGATCTTCATGACCCAGAAGAGAGCGGTCACCTTCGCAATCTTGTTCACAGCGGCTCCACTCGATAGTCACGCCTCACCACGGCATAGCCACTGGTGTTGTCCTGAGAATCAGGTGCAGCAATGTAGCGGGCAGGATGGCTCGGCTGCACCGGCTCCATGGCCACGAGGGCAAGGGGCGGCGGGTAACCCGGGTGCCGCCTCGCGCAGTTACTCGGCGCCAACCCTCCGTTGCAGGCGCAGCATCAGGTGCCGGCGCACATCGGGCCATTCCGCCGCCAGGATGCTGTAGATGACCGTGTCGCGCGCCGTGCCATCGGGACGGGGGTGGTGATGCCGGATCACGCCGTCCTTTTTCGCGCCGAGCGCCTCGATGGCCTGCTGGGAGCGGAAGTTGAAGTTGTCGGTCCGCAGGCCGACCACCCGGCAGCCCAGAGTCTCGAAGGCGTGCGTCAGGAGCACGACCTTGCAGGCGGTGTTGACGTGGCTCCGCTGGCGACTCGCCGAGTACCAGGTGTAGCCGATCTCGACCCGGTCGATACTGGGCACGATGTCGTGATAGCGAGTCGATCCCACGATGGTACCGGTGGCCAGATCACGCACTGCCCACGGCAGCATCTGCCCCGCCTGCTGTCCCACCAGCGCCGCGGCGATATAGGCCGGGGTCTGCTCCGCGTTGGGAACCGACGTAAACCAGAGGTCCCATAGCCGGCCATCGGCCGCCGCAGCGATGAGGCCGTCGAGGTGGCCCGCCTCGAGCGGCTCGAGCCGGACCCCGTGGCCCTCGAGCGTCACCGGTGCGGGGGAGATCATGGGGTCCTCGGGTTCGGGGTTGAGCGTGATGCGTGGTGCGTGGTGCGTGGTGCGTGGTGAGTTCACGCATCACCCACCACGCATCACGCAATACGCATCACGCATCACGCATCACGCCCCCGCAGCAGCCGCGTCAGGGTCCGGTCCAGGGCAGCGGCGAACGCCTGCTTGGCCTTGGCGTCGTAGGGTGGCGGTCCCCCGGTCACGGTACCGCCGGTCCGGAGCTGATCCATGAAGTCCCGGATCGAGAGCCGTTCCCCGATGGTCTCGGCGGTGTGCTCATCTCCCCGGGGATCCAGGACGGCGATGCCCCTGGGAACCAGCAGGGCCGCCAGCGGGATGTCCTGGGTCACCACCAGGTCCCCGGGTTCGGCCTGGGTCGCGATGTGCTGGTCCGCGACGTCGGGACCGCCATCGACCCAGACCGCGGTGACCAGCGGATTGCCGGCTGGGAGCTGCAGCCGCTGGTTCGCCACCAGCACAGTGGCAAGGTTGAGGCGCTTCGCCGCCCGGAAGACCACATCTTTCACCTCCCGCGGCGTGGCGTCCGCGTCAATCCAGATCTTCAGAGGGACTCCATCGTGGTGCGTGGTGCGTGGTGCGTGGTGCGTGGTGCGTGACGGAAAATGCCTGATGTCGTTTCGGTCGGCAAGTTGCTTACCAGGTCGTCAGGCGTCGCAACACGCACTACGCAACACGCACCGACGCCTGACGGCCCCACGGCCAACAGCCAATCGGAGTATACTTCAGCGCCACTCCTCAGGACCGAT
>CALMOP010000299.1 GCA_937871775.1 uncultured Gemmatimonadota bacterium
ATCCCAGATCTTGCGGATCACCGGCGCCAGCTTGAAGGGCAGCCGGCCGGCACAGATCAGGACGTCGGCCTGGCGGGGCGAGAAGCTCATCCGTTCCATCCCGAACCGCGCCAGGTCGAAGCGGCTGGCCGCGGTGGCCATGAACTCGATGGCGCAGCAGGCGGTGCCGAACGGCATGGGCCAGAGGCTGTTGGCCCGGGCCCAGTTGCTGAGGAAATCCAGCCGGGTGGTCACCCAGTTGGGCGACATGGTGGACACTGCGGTGCCCGCCCCCGGATCGGGTCGGCTCAGTTCCATTCGAGGGCCCCGCGCTTCCAGATATAGAGGTAGCCCACCGCCAGGATCACCACGAACACCAGCATCTCGACCAGCAGGAAGCCCCGGATCTCGGTCAGGGTATGGAAGGCCGCCGCCCAGGGCAGCATGAAGACGGTCTCGATGTCAAAGATGATGAACAGCATCGCGACCAGGTAGAACCTGACGCTGAACCGCTCCCGGGCTCCACCCAGGACCGGCATGCCGGATTCGTAGGGCGAGAGCTTGACAGGGGTCGGACGGTACGCGGAGAGGATGTGCGACAAGCCCAGCATCAGAATGGCGTTGGCGACCACGAACGCCACCACCAACAGAATCGGGATGTAGGCCTGCAGCATGGTACCGGCCTCGCTCGTGAAATCTTTCACTTGGGGGCGCCACGAAAGTAATGGCTGGCTGGAGCTTACGGTACCCCTGGGGAATTGGGGGAATCGGGGAATCCGGGATTCCGGGATTCCGGGATTCCGGGATTCCGGGATTCCGGGATTCTGGGATTGGACTCCCCACGCTACCTTCCAGACGCTGAAACCGGGCTCCCCAGAGTCCCAGAGTCCCAGAGTCCCGGATCCCCGGATTCCCCGATTCCCCGATTCCCCGATTCCCCCACATGGCTATCAAGTCCGACCGCTGGATCCGCCGGATGGCCCGTGAGACGGGCATGATCGACCCGTTTACCGACACCCAGGTGCGCCAGGTCGATGCCGCCGGCCGGCGGGTGATCTCCTACGGGCTCTCGTCCTACGGCTACGACATGCGGGTGGCGCCGGAGTTCCGGATCTTCACCAACGCCTTGTCCGCGATCGTCGACCCCAAGCAGTTCGACAGCCGCAGTTTCGTCGAGTTCGAGGGCGAGGTCTGCATCGTGCCGCCCAACAGCTTCGCCCTGGCTCGCTCGGTGGAATACTTCCGGATCCCCCGGAACGTCCTGACCATCTGCGTGGGGAAGTCGACCTACGCCCGCTGCGGCATCATTACCAACGTGACCCCGTTCGAGCCCGAGTGGGAAGGCCATGTGACACTGGAAATCTCGAACACCACCCCATTGCCGGCAAAGATCTACGCCAACGAGGGCATCTGCCAGGTGCTGTTCTTCGAGGCCGACGCGGATGACATCTGCGAGATCTCGTACAAGGACAAGGAGGGCAAGTATCAGCGCCAGACCGGGGTGACGCTGCCCAAGCTGTGATTGGTGCGGTGAGTACCCGCTGAGGGGTAGCGGTATCCCGACCGGATTGCTTCGGGCGCTTGCCTCGCTTCGCTCGGGACCGGCCGCGCCCTCGCAATGACTGCTGTGACCAAGCCCCGACTTTCGCGGCCCCCCCCCGGTTAGATTCCGCGCTGTTCCCGGCGCGGGGCTTCCCCGCCCCATCGTACTGCCCTCAGGACGGACCATGCGCGCTCTCCTGCTTACGCTCCTTGCGGCTGCCACCCCGCTCGCGGCCCAGACCCCGCCGCCCCCCCCGATTCCCGCCACCCCGAGCCAACCGCGACCCAAACCGCCGGAGCTCCGGGCACCGGTGGCCGACACCGGTATCTTCGGCCCACTGGCGCTCCCTGACGCCAGCGACCTGCGGCGGGCCAGCGGGACGCCGGGCCCGAAATACTGGCAGCAGCGGGTGGACTACGACATTCGCGTCAGCCTCGACACCACCGCTCGCCGGCTGAGCGGCTCCCTCACCATCCGGTACACCAACAACTCGCCGGACAGCCTCACCCACGTGTGGATGCAGCTGGATCAAAACCTGTTCAAGCCGGGAAGCGTCGGGTCCTACCTCCATTCGGAGGACAGCCGCTTTGGCGCGGAGGGTTTCCAGGGCGGCTTCGAAATCAGCAGTTTCACCCAGGCCATGGAACCGGGGCCCCGACCCGGCAGGGTCCGGCTGGGTCAGGTGGGGCTCAAGCCCGCTCCCGTGAAGTCGCGGGTAGATGACACGATGATGGACGTAGGCTTACCGTATCCGCTCCCCCCCGGCGCCACCACGGTGTTCCAGATCGCCTACGGCTTCAGCATTCCCGAGCATGGCGCGGATCGGATGGGACGCGACGGGGCGCTGTACCAGCTGGCCCAGTGGTACCCCCGCCTGTGCGTCTATGACGACGTGCATGGCTGGAACACCCTCCAATACCTGGGCCAGGGTGAGTTCTACCTCGAGTACGGCAACATCAATTATGAGATCACTCTGCCGGCAGGATACCTCGTCGCCGGCACCGGCACGCTGAGCAACCCGCTGGAGGTACTGACCGCCAGCCAGCGGGCCCGGCTCGCGGCGGCGGTGACGTCCGACTCGATCACCCACATCGTAACCCAGGAGGAGCTTGCCTCCGGCGCCGCCCGGCCCAAGCCGGCCACCGGGATGCTCACCTGGAAGTTCAGGGCCGAGAGCGTCCGGGATGCCGCCTGGGCGGCCAGCCCGGAGTACCTGTGGGACGCGAGCGGCTGGCAGGGCATCCTGGCCCAGGCCTACTACCGGCCCTCGGCGGTGGCCACCTGGAAGGATGCGGCCGACATGAGCCGCTACTCGATCCAGGAATACAGCACCCGCTGGCTGCGGTATCCCTACCCGCAGATCTCGGCGGTCGAAGGGCCGGTCGCGGGGATGGAGTACCCGATGGTCGCGATGGAAGCCAACGATGACACGAAGGAGGGACTGTACGCGGTGGTGACCCACGAGATCGGGCACATGTGGTACCCGATGGTGGTCGGCTCCG
>CALMOP010000300.1 GCA_937871775.1 uncultured Gemmatimonadota bacterium
GCCCTCCAAGATCGTGTGCGTCGGACGGAACTACCTGGCCCACGCCCAGGAACTCGGCAACACGGTGCCGCCCGAGCCGATGCTGTTTCTCAAGCCCCCCTCGGCCCTGCTGGCCCCCGGGGCGCCCATCGTGCTGCCGCCCCAGTCGAAACAGGTGGAATACGAGGGTGAGATCGGCGTGGTGGTGCTGGAGCGGGTCCGCCGGGTCACTTCCGAACAGGCCGCCGGGATCCGGCTCGGGTTCACCTGTGTGAACGACGTAACGGCCCGCGATCTCCAGAAGACCGATGGCCAGTGGAGTCGGGCCAAGGGGTTCGACAGCTTCTGTCCGGTGGGTCCGCGGGTGGTGGAAGGGCTCGACTGGCGTACTCTGGAAGTCACCACTCGGTTGAACGGCACGGTGCGACAGCAGGGGCGTACCACGGACATGGCCTACAGCATCCCGGTCATCATCGCCTATATCTCCAGCGTGATGACCCTGGAGCCGGGCGACCTGATCGCGACCGGCACGCCGGCGGGCGTGGGCCCACTGGCGTCGGGCGACCTGGTGGAAGTGGAGGTCAGCGGGGTGGGCACTCTCAGCAATCCGGTCCAGTGAACTTCGCCGAACGGCTCTCGCGGCTGCCGGGCTATCCGTTGGCCGAGCTGCCGGCCCGCAAGCGCGAACTCATCGCCCGCGGCGTCGACGTCATCGATCTCGGCGCCGGCGACGCGGACTATCCCCCGCCCGCCGAGGTGATCGAGACCATGCGGCAGGCGGCGGGCCAGACCGCGCTGAGCAAGTACGGCTTCCAGCAGGGGAATCCCGAGTTTCGGCGGGCCGCCGCGACCTGGATGCAACGGCGTTTCGGAGTGCAGTTCGACCCGGTGCGGGAGCTGCTTCCGCTGCTTGGCTCCAAGGAGGGGCTTTCCCACCTCGCGCTGGCGATCCTCAACCCCGGTGACCTCGCGGTAGTGCCCGAACCCGGCTACCAGGCCTACCTGGGCGGCGTGCTGCTGGCGGGCGGGGAGCCGATCCGGTACCCGCTCACCCCGCGGACCCGGTTTCTGGTGGAGCTGGAGGACCTGGGACCGGAGATGCTCAGCCGGGTACGGCTGGTCTACCTCAACTACCCCAACAACCCGACGGCAGCCATCGCGCCGACCGAATACCTCGCACGGGTGGTGGCGCTGTGCCGCCGCCACCGGATCGTGCTGGCGTATGACAATCCCTACTGCGATCTCACCTTCGACGGCTACCGGGCCCCCAGCATCTTCGAGATTCCGGGTGCCCGCGAGGTGGCCATCGAGTTCTTTTCACTCAGCAAGAGCTTCTCGATGACCGGCTGGCGCCTGGGCTGGGCGGCCGGCGAGGCTCAGCTGATCCAGGCCCTGACCCGGGTGAAGAGCTACGTGGATACCGGCCCCTGGCTGGCGGTGCAGCAGGCCGGCGCCTTCGCGCTGGATAACGCCGAACGGCTGATCGCACCGAACCTGGTCGAGCTGGCGCGGCGCCGAGACGCCGCGGTGGCGGCGCTTCGCGCGGCGGGCTTCGAGTGCGAGACTCCCGCCGCCACCATGTACCTCTGGGTTCCGCTGCCGGATGGAGTGCTGTCGGCGGACTTCACCCGCCTCGCGCTGGAAGAGCAGGGGGTGGTGCTCCTGCCGGGGAGTGCCTTCGGGGCCGGCGGGGAGGGCTTCTTCCGGGTTGCGCTGACGGTTCCGGCGGAGCGACTCAGCGAAGCGAGCCGACGGCTGGGCCTGGTGCTCCGGGGTGCCCGTGCGGCATGAGCCCGGGCCCCGTGGCAGGCCCCGGTGGCTGGCCCTCGCGGTCAGTGCCGCGGTGCACAGCCTGCTGTTCCTGGTGGTCATCCACGGGAGGCTGCCACCGGGTCCTGGCCTGGCACCGCGGCTGATTTCCCTGCCGGAGATCGGCCCGGACGATGAGCGAACCGCCCCGGTGCGCTACTACATCCCCCTCATCCGGCAGGGGGCCGGAGTACGGCCGGTGCCGCAGCCACCGGTGGTGCCGCTGCCGATTGATACCGCGGCGCCGGTGGCGCTGGCCGAGCCGGAAACAGCTGTCGACACCGTGAAGGTTCCACGAGTGGCCCCACAGCTGGTTCCCGGTCCGGGCGACGGCCGCCTGTGGGTCCGCCCGCTGCCGCTGCCGCCGCGGGAGCTGGCCAAACGGCTGGAGCCCAGTCACATCGAACTGGTCGACAGCGCGGTCACCGCGATCGTGCAGGCGTACCTGGATTCGATCGCGCACGAGCCCGGCGCCGATCAGGTGGAGCTTCCGGATTGGACCACCACTGTCGACGGCAGCAAATTCGGGCTCGATTCCCGCAATATCTACATCGCCGGCCTCAAGATCCCCGCCGCGGTGCTGGCGCTGCTGCCGCTTCCCGCCAGCGGCAACCAGCAGCAGGCCCTGGACCACTCGGGAGCGTGGATCGCCGAGGACCTGCGGCGGGCGGGGCAGCGGGCCGCCAGTCTGGAGGATTTCAAGCGGGCGGTGCGGGAGCTGCGCAAGGAGAAGCAGCGGCAGCGGGACCTGGAGCAGGCCCAGCGGGAGCAGCCTGACTCGACCAGGCCCTAGAGAGTTTGCTCGTATGGTGCCTAAAAGCTGCCCCCCCCTCATCCTGAGGGCGCGACTGGTCCCGAGCGCAGCGAGGGACGCGCCCGAAGGATCTACTCCAACTGGCACGGAGGCTGGGTGAGTAGGGGCGACCCATCGGGTCGCCCCTACTCGCTTCGCTCGGGATGAGGTGTGGGGAGCAGATGGCTACCCGGGTCCCAGTTGTTGCACAGTGGCTCGCGCACCTCAGGGTGGCGTGATCGCTCCGTCGCCTCCTATGCTGGCCCCGGTCTCAGGAAAATCGAGCCGAGTCACCCGCCGGAGCAGCGCAATAGCCCGGCGCTTCGGATCGGGAACCGGCCCGGTGCCGGCCCGCTGCACCAGGGGCGGCATCCGGGCGCTCACGAAGCTGCCGTCGCCATTCAGTTCCAGTGACAGGACGGTGGTGAGTCCCAGTGCGCCATTCAGGTTGAAGCCGCGGTAGGTCAGGAAATTCCCCAGCGAATAGAAGATCGGCCGGGCCCGGTAGAACTCCACTCCCCGCAGCACGTGGGGTCCGTGGCCCACTACCGCATCGGCTCCCGCGTCGATTACGGCGCGGGCCCACCGCCGCAGGCTGCCGCGCGGCTCACCGCCCAGGAACTCGGGGCCGCTGGGAGTCCGCACCGCCCTGGCGCCCTCGCTGCCGCCGTGGAAGGTGACCACGAGTACATCGACCAGCGGCCGCACCGAGTCCACGATCGCAGCGCTGCATGCCGGATCCAGCAGGTTGTAGGCATGGGGGTAGGTGCTGAACCCGATCACTCCCACCAGCGTCATCCGCTCGCCCTGGCGCACCGCCGTGATGGCGATCTCATCCAGTGGCCCATACGGGGTCAGGCCAAGCTGCCGAAGCGTGGCTTCGGTATGCGCCCGCCAGGTCTGGCCGTAATCGTTGGCGTGGTTGTTGGCCAGGTTGGCGTGCGTGAACCCGGCCTCGACGAGCCGCGTCGCAAGCCAGGTCGGAGTGGCAAAGGCGTAGCAGCGGGTGGCCTTGGGTGCGCACTTGGCGGATCTGCCCGAGTCGCTCAGCACGCCCTCGAAATTGCCGATCACCAGGTCGCCGGAGAGCAGGCTGGCGACCCCGGCCAGCAGGCCACGACCGCTGTCCGGCGGGATACCCTCCTTGAGGGTCCGGGTGCCCAGGTTGATGTCGCCGGTGAAACTCAGGCGGACGGGGAAGGGGTCATGGACGACGCCTTGGGCGGTAGCGGCGGTCCGGGCGGTAGCGGCGGTAAGGGCGGTAAGGGCGGTAAGGGCGGTAGCGGCGGTAGGGGCGGTAGGGGCGGTAGGGGCGGTAGCGGCGGTAGCGGCGGTAGCGACGGTAGCGACGGTAGCGACGGTAGCGACGGTAACCAGAAGCCGATGCGCCCGGGCGAGGTTCACCGTCCCGCCGCCAGCCGGAGTCGCGCGAGGCTCTCCGCCCGTCCCACCACGGTGAGCAGTTCGTTCACCGGCTCCGAGACGGTGCCCCCAGTCAGCGCCACCCGGACCGG
Organism: uncultured Gemmatimonadota bacterium; assembly: GCA_937871775.1. GTDB lineage: Bacteria > Gemmatimonadota > Gemmatimonadetes > Gemmatimonadales > GWC2-71-9 > JADJOM01. Next base: position 4,096 of record CALMOP010000300.1, read on the forward strand.
CTGCATCAGGTCGCCCAGCCTGAGCCCCTGCTGCTCGGCGGTGGCCTTGAGGGTCTGTTCCAGCATCGCTGGGGTCCAGTCGCCGGGACCCAACGCGTCCAGAGCGGAGGCCGCCAGCTCCAGGCTGCTGCGAAAGCGCTCGCCCAGCTTCAGGGCCAGCTGGTCGCCCTTGGCGTCCCGCACGATGCGGCTCCGATCCATGCGCACCGCCGCCTGGGTGGCCACGTCGAGCAGGGTGCGGGAACGGGTCTTCACCGCGTCGATCAGGGGGACCAGATCCCGATCTCCGACCGCGACCTGCATGTCAGCGAGGTGGCGGCGCACCGGGGCCAGCAGTTCCGCTGCTGGCAGCGCCGAGAGATACTGGCCGTTCATCCACTCGAGCTTGGTCAGGTCGAAGACCGCGGCCTTGCGTTGAATGCCCTCGAGCGAGAACAGCTGAATCATCTCGGCTTCGGGGAGGATCTCCCGGTCCCCGCCGGGCGACCATCCCAGCAGCGCCAGGAAGTTCCGCATGGCGAGTGGCAGAATCCCCTGCTGCTGGTAGTCGCCCACGGCGGTGGCGCCGTGGCGCTTGGAGAGCTTCTTGCCGTCACTGCCCAGGATCATCGGCACGTGCGCGAAGACCGGCAACGGCGCCCCGAGTGCCCGGTACAGGGCGATCTGCTTGGGCGTGTTGCTGATGTGGTCGTCGCCCCGGATCACGTGAGTGATCCGCATGAACAGGTCGTCCGATACCACCGCCAGATTGTAGATCGGGGTGCCGTCGCTGCGGAGGATGATGAAATCGTCGAGATCGTGGCCCTGGAAGCTGATGCGTCCGTGGACCGCGTCGTCCCAGGCGATCTCTTCGTCTGGCATCCGGAGCCGGAGCGAGAAGGGCTCCCCCCTGGCGACGCGGGCTTCGATGTCCGCGCCAGGCAGGCGGGCGCAGCGCCCGTCGTAGCGGAAGCCGCCGCCGCCCTTGTCGGCCCGGGCCCGGGCCTGGTCGAGGGCGGCCCTGGTGCAGAAGCAGCGATAGGCCTTCCCGTCCGCCAGCAGCCGCTCGGCGTCGGCCCGGTGGCGGGCCTGGTAGCCGCCCTGGAACAGGGGGCCTTCGTCGTACCCGATCCCCAGCCAGCCGAGCCCATCCAGGATGACCTGGGTGTGGGCC
>CALMOP010000301.1 GCA_937871775.1 uncultured Gemmatimonadota bacterium
GGCGGTAGGGCGGTAGGGCGGTAGGGCGGTAGGGCGGTAGGGCGGTAGGGCGGTACGGCGGTAGAGCCGGCACACTTCCGCCGTTACCGCTACCGCCCCTACCGCGTCTACCGCCTCTACCGCCTCTACCGCCCCTACCGCCCCTACCGCCCCTACCGCTTCCCCTGCATTTTGACGTGATGCCTCGCCTCCCGCTGAGTCTCCAGCTCGCCTGCGCGCTGGTGCTGGTCTCTCCCCCCCTCGCACCGCTCGTGGCTCAGGTGCCCGCCCAGGTGCCTGGCATGCCCAACGTGGCGGGTCAGCCAGTTCCTACCCCGGACCAGGCCTCGAAGCTGCTGCAGGCCCGACCGGACCTGGCGCAGCAGCTGCGCGATCGGCTGGCGCGTTCGGGGCTGACCCGGGAGCAGATTCACGCCCGGCTGCGGGCCGCGGGATATCCCGAGACCTTCCTGGACCAGTATTTTGTCGGCGCGGACTCGCTGAATCAGGCCCGCCCCGGTAACGACATCCTCGATGCGGCGCAGGTACTGGGCCTGGTCGGTGGCGAGGAGATCGACAGTCTGCGGCTGCTGACTGACTCGGCCCGGCGAGTGCTGGACTCGCTCCGGGCCGACTCCCTTGCCGACACCACCCGGACCCTGCAGGTGTTCGGACTCAAGCTGTTCCGGCGCTCCACCAACCTGTTCCTCCCCACCCAGGCCGGCCCGGTGGACCCCAGCTACCGCCTGGGGTCCGGCGACGGACTGGTGCTCATCCTCACGGGGGACGTGGAACTGGCCCATGAGCTGACGGTCACCCGCGAGGGCTTCGTGGCGATTCCCCAGGTGGGCCAACTCTACGTGGCCAACCTCACGCTGAACCAGCTGGAAGACCTGCTCTACGCCCGGCTGGGTCGGGTCTATTCGGGAGTACGCCGGGGCGGCGGCAGCACCCGGTTCAGCATTACCGTGGCCAGGCTGCGCAGCATCCAGGTGTTCGTGACCGGTGACGTGGCGCGGCCAGGCTCGGTGGTCATCTCGGCGTCGGGGACGGCGCTCACGGCCCTCTATGCCGGCGGTGGCCCGACGGAGCGCGGGTCCTTCCGGCACGTGGAGATCCGACGCGGCGGCAAGCTGGTCGACTCGCTGGACCTGTACGACTACCTGCTCCACGGCGACAACAGTCACGACGTCCGGCTCGAGAATGGCGACGTGCTGTTCGTCCCGGTACACGCCACTCAGGTCAAGGTCACGGGCGAGGTGGTGCGGCCCGCCATCTACGAGCTGAAACCGGGGGAGACCCTGCGTGATCTGCTGGCCAGCGCGGGTGGCTTCTCGCCCAGCGCGCTCCGGCGCCGAGTCCAGGTGGACCGCATTCTGCCGCCGGCGCAACGGGAACCGGGGGGCCGGGATCGGGTGGTGCTGGACCTGGCGAGCGACCAGTTCATCGACGGACTGGGGCCCGCCTTCGCCATGGCCCCGGGCGACTCGGTCACGGTGCTCGCCGTGGCGAGCCGCCGCCGCGACGCGGTGCAGGTCCTGGGCGACGTGTGGACCCCCGGCGTCATCGGCCTGAGCCCCGGGATGCAGGTATCAGACGCCATCCGGCTGGCGGGCGGCCCCAAGCCGGATGTGTATCTGGGACAGATCCTGATCACCCGGCTGCAGAGCGACTCCACCCGGATCCAGCTGCGGGCCCGGTTCCAGGACTCCACCGGAGCGGTCGCGGGTGACTTCCCGCTCCTTGAAGACGATGAGATCACCGTGTTCTCGCGGTTCTCCTTCCAGCCGCTCCGTTTCATCACGGTCACCGGCGCGGTCGGCCACCCCGGCAGGGTGCCATTCCGCGAGGGCATGACATTGCGTGACGCGCTGCTCCGGGCCGACGGGCTCACCGAGGACGCGCTGCTCACCGAGGCGGAAATCGCCCGGCTGCCAGGCGACAGCGGGCGGGCCAGCGGCGCGGTGGCCGAGACCTTCCGGGTGGCGCTCGACTCCACCTACCTCTTCGACCGCGCCCCCGATGGCCGCTACCTCGGCCCGCCCGGTGTGCCGGCCAGCGGAGGCGGCGCCCCGGAGGTGGCGCTCCGCCCGTACGACAACCTGCTGATCCTGCGCCAGCCCAACTGGGAGCTGCAGCGCACGGTCGCCATCCTGGGCCAGGTCCGCTTCCCGGGTCGCTACGCCCTTCTGACCCGCACCGACCGGCTGGTGGACCTGATCCAGCGCGCCGGCGGGGTCACCCGGGAGGCCTACCCCGAGGGCATCAAATTCTTCCGTTCGATCGATCGGGGCGGCCGGGTGGGGGTGGACCTGCCCGCGGCCCTCGCGGACCCCAAGGGTCGGGACAACCTGATCCTGTCAGGCGGAGACTCGGTGGTGATCCCGGAGTACATCCCGGTGGTCTACGTCCAGGGTGGGGTGAACAGTCCGATGTCGGTGACCTACGTGCAGGGCAAGGGCCTGGACCATTACGTGGCGGCGGCGGGTGGATACAGCCGGAAGGCAGACAAGAACCGGGCCTACGTGACTCAGCCGAACGGGAAAGTGCAGAGTGTCAAGACCCGCTTCTTGTTGCTCCCCGACAGCAAGCCTCAGCCGCTGGCCGGCGGGGCGGTCTTCGTTCCGGAGCGGGATCCCACGGACCGGAGAGACTGGCTGACCGCCGCCACCAGCCTGGCCCAGATCATCGCCAGTCTCGCGACCACGGTTCTGGTCGTGAACACCATCAAATAGGCGTCAGGCGTCGGGCGCCGGGCGCGTTGGTAGGGGTGTGTGGGGGCGGAGCATTGCTCCGCCCCCACCGCCGGGTTGTACGGGCGACCCAGCGGGTCGCCCCTACTCGTCGCGAACCTTGGACTCCTTGCGGACCGGCATCCCCGCCAGCGACGGCTCGTAGTCCGGAACCAGCCGCTGCAGCAGCTCCCGGAGTTCGCTGTCCGGCCACCCCTCCTGGGCCGCGGCAATGAGAGCCCCCACCACCGTCGACACCCCGATCGGCAGGGCGGCATTCCGGGCCCGCAGGACCTTGGGATGCGCGGTTGGAGTGGCGTGCTCGGCGCTGAAGAACAGCTCCTCGTAAAGCTTCTCTCCGGGGCGAGTGCCGGTAAACCGGATCTCCACGTCCCGCCCGACCTCCTTCCCGGAAAGCCGGATCAGGTCGGCGGCGAGATC